>JAKSPR010000123.1 GCA_024404655.1 Clostridia bacterium
TTCCCTGGTTTCAGACCGTCTCGATTGTGTAAAACACAACGCCGCCGCACTGGAGGTTGAGGTTCAGATGCAATACCCTGTCCGTGAGCGTACAGATTTCCTCTGTCGGAACAAGATGGGAATATGGCTCATAGTCTTCTGCCCGGAATGGCAGGATAATCCCCGCAGAATCCACGGACCAGCCGGTCGTATTGGGCAGTTTTTTGGCCTCTTCATACCATTTTTCAAAGAAATTGGCAGTGTCGTCAACCAGCCACCGTGTGACCCGGACTTCATCTGCATTACCCGGTACAGCGACATCAAATCCGGTGGAAATTTTCTCATCATAAAGCATATCCCGCACAAAATGATATGCCATAATGAAGATTTTCCCGGTCGCGGTATCGCGTGAAGCGACGATTTCCGGACGGATATCCGCTCTCGGCAGACCGGAAGATTCCGCATCAGCCCTGATCAGCTCCGTACTGATCATTCTGGAAAAACAGTCAGCGGTATGATAAGAGACCGTTTTCAGACCGTGAAAGGCATCTCCCGTCAGATAATTCCATGCGCAGAAATAGTCAATATCATGGTCGATCATAGTTTTGATGGTCATTGCATCATAGGCCGCCTGACTGGTATGACCCGTTATGCGGGAGGTCAGCGGCAGATTATCGCAGCCGTTCAGGATTCTGCCCTCATCCACACCGTAGCGGAGCCCATGCAGACCGCATTCCTCCGCACAGCTGCGCAGAATGTCAATGCTATCCGTGAGCGTCGTTTCCGCTGCCTGATTTGGCGTGATATCATAGAAGGAGGACGCGAGGTAGCAGAGCCGCGTTCCACGCTTTCCGGTACAGCGGTTCACTCCCTCTGCACAGTGCCGGATGAACAGTCTTTCGTCCCATAATCCCTCCGAGCAGGTCATACTGTGTGCGCCGATGAAAATATCCTCACCGAGCACACTTTCCAGAGCATCGACGGTGTAATCATACAGACAGAAATAGGCCTCCGCTGTTTCCTCCGGAGAACCGCAGTCAAACCATGATTTGTTCTCATATTCTGTGAGAACACCCCATTTCCATGTTCTGACCTCATCAAGACCAAAGGCATCCACCAGAGCTTTTGCGGCAGCGGCGATATAGCGATGATAAACCCGGTAATCATCCGGTTTCTGCAGATTCACGCCGAAATCAGCAGAGATCGGCGCAGATGCAGAATACTTGACCGGCACTGCACCCGTTTTGAGAAACGGCTTTACGCTGCCCTGCTCCACCACATTGCGGCACGCTTCGATCAACCTCGAAAAGTTATAGTCATCGGTCACAGACCGGTCTCTGGGGTCAAGGAATAAATCCCGTGAAAGAGAGCCGCCTGTGGCCGTCATGAACTGGATATACTCAACGAATGGGAACTGCTTTGCGAAAAAGGTCTTGTCCTGTTCACCAAGAAAAGCACGGGCATAGTCCCACTGATTCATCATTGCGACTTTGTTTGTTATCGTCTTCCCCGTCGTGCTGTTTCCGTCTACAGTGAAGACAACCTGTGTTTTGAGATTCTGTCCTTTCATCCTGTCTGCGAGGTCCCGTCAGCACTTTTTGTCTGATCTATGGAATACCTCTTTCCTCCTGACGATATAAAATTGTTTTATATAGGTCTTCTGCTATTATCGTATCACAATATGCACAAATTATCAATAAATCCGCATGGAAAAGTTTCTTTTTCTCTTCTGATTTACAGAAAAAGGCGACGGTTTTTGACCGACGCCTTTTTGATATATTCTTCACACGATCCGGACGCAGTGGGAGCTATGGAATACAGGCCCGATCTGACCTGTTTCAGTGTATGCAAGCTCTCAGGGACTGATTTTTTCAAGGTCTGAACGCAAATGCAGTCCATCCGTTATCGTGTGCCTCTTCAAGAACAGAGAAGCCATTTTCCAGCATGGACGCCTTAACTTCTTCCGCGCGCTCGTTGATGATGCCGGAAGTAATATAAACTGCATCCGCTGTGAGATACGGTCTGATCTGATCCGCCATGCGGATGATGATATCGGCAACGATGTTGGCAGTGCAGATGGAGTACGGTGCAGAAGTATCCACATCTTTCAGAAGATCAGATACAGCGCAGTTTACGTTTGTTACATGGTTGACATCCATATTTTCCTTTGCCACGCGGACAGCAACGGGGTCGATATCATAGGCGTTGCCCTCTTTGATGCCGAGCAGCGCACCGCAGATTGCCAGAATACCGGAACCTGTACCGACATCCAGCATACGGTCGCCGGGCTTAACATACTTTTCAAGCAGAGAGGCACAGAGACGAGTGGTCTCATGGGTACCGGTACCGAAGGCCATACCGGGGTCCATGCTGACGATGATCTCACCGTCCTTGGGAGCATAGGTTTCCCACTGGGGAACGACCACCAGTTTTTCACCGATCTTGGTAGGATGATAATACTTTCTCCATGCGGTGGACCATGCCTCCTCGTCGACGCCGACGAATTCGATTTCGGCTTCAACGGCAAGATCACGGAAACGGTCCTTCAAGAATGCCGCATACTCCGGCAGGCTCTTGTCCTCCGGAACATAAATGCTGACAGCGATCTTTGATTTATCGCAGTTCAGAATACTTTCATCAATGAGGTCGGCATAGACGGTATTCATGTCGATATCCGAATAGTCCTCGATCATCAGCTGGGAGTCCAGCATAACCATAACGGCGCAGATTGTTTCTCTGTCCTTCAGATTGCCGTTTACCCGCAGTTGTGTCCATTCCATAGCAGTGGTACTCCTTTGTTTTTTGTGATTTGGATTATTTTCATGAACGACCGCAGGGAGGCGCACAGAAACATCGTTCTGCACGTCTCCCCATAGTCAGAATTTTCAGTTTTTATTGCCGAAGATTTTATTGAAGAAGCGTTCCTTCTTCGTGTAGTTATTCTTTCCGCAGGAGTCGCTGAACTCACGCAGCAGCTGTTTCTGCTTCTCGGTCAGGCTCTTGGGAACCTCGATCACAACCGTGAAATGCAGATCACCCTTGTTCTTGGAATTGAGCATCTGAACGCCCTTTCCGCGGATGGTGAAGGAAGAATCGGTCTGCGTGCCTTCGGGGATGGTGTATTTGACGTCTCCCTCCAAAGTCGGCACCGTGATCTCCGCTCCCAGCGTTGCTTCGGGGAAGGTGATCGGGATTTCACAGTAAAGATCGTATCCGTCACGCTCGAAGATGTTATGTTTCTTGACGTTGACAGTGACGATCACGTCACCCGTAGGACCGCCGTTCTTGCCCTCTGAGCCCTGACCGCGCAGAGCCAGCATCATACCGTCGTCAAAACCGGCCGGGATGGTGATCTCCATCTTCTTCTGGGTCTTGACCATACCGCTGCCGCGGCATGTGGAACAGGGGTTTTTGATGACCTTACCGGTACCGCCGCAGGCATTGCAGGCGCCGCTGGTCTGGAACACACCCAGAGCCGTTCTCTGCTGCATGCGGATGGTACCCGTACCATTACAGTTGGTGCATCGTTCTGCCGTCGTACCCTTGGCAGCGCCGGAACCGCTGCAGTCTGCACAGCGTTCAACCTTGGTAAAGCTGATATCTTTCTTGCAGCCGAATGCCGCTTCCTCGAAGGTAATATTCAGTCTCTGATGGATATCTTCACCGCGGACAGGACCGTTTCTGCGGGATGCAGAACCGCCCATACCGCCGCCGAAGAAGCTGGAGAAGATATCGGACATATCGAAGTCCATACCGCCGCCGAAACCACCGAAGCCGGAGCCGCCGCCCATGCTCGGATCGACGCCCGCGTGACCGTACTGGTCATAACGTGCCTTCTTATCCGCATCGGACAGAACGCCGTATGCCTCGTTGACTTCCTTGAACTTGACTTCTGCTTCCTTGTCGCCCGGATTCATATCCGGATGGTATTTCTTTGCGAGCTGACGATAAGCCCGCTTGATTTCATCGGCACTCGCACCCTTCTGCAGGCCGAGGACCTCATAATAGTCGCGTTTTGTTTCTGCCATTGCCTGTAACCACCTTATAAACCGTGTCCCGTCCGCCGATCATGGGTGTGACGGTTTCGGAACCAATATAGTAAAGATTATACACGGTTTCGGAAAATGAATCAATATCATTTTGTAAACGATTGGAGAACAACCCCAAAACAGGGGAAATATGCGCGGCTGACGCGCATATTCCGCGCCAGCCGCAGCCATTCAATCCTTTGGATTTATCAGTTGTCGCTCTTATCGGTGAAGTCTGCGTTGTAGGTACCGTCAGCGTTCTGGGAGCCTGCAGCACCGTTTGCTGCACCACCCTGCGCCTGCTGTGCCTGCTGATAGAGCTTCTCGCTCATTGCGTAGAACTTCTTCTGGAGTGCTTCGGTGCCGGCCTTGATATCCTCGGTGGAACCGTTCTTGACGGTCTCCTTGAGTCTGTCGATCTCAGCCTGAACATCAGCCTTCTCGCCTGCATCGATCTTGTCGCCCAGCTCACCGAGCGTCTTTTCACTCTGGAAGATCAGGTTTTCAGCCTGGTTCTTGGTATCGACGGCATCCTTTGCCTTCTTATCTTCCTCGGCATACTTTTCAGCTTCTCTGACCGCCTTGTCGATATCTTCCTTGCTCATATTGGAAGAAGAAGTGATGGTGATGTGCTGTTCCTTGCCGGTACCGTTATCGGTTGCGGAGACGTTGACGATACCGTTTGCGTCGATCTCGAAGGTGACTTCGATCTGCGGTACGCCTCTGGGAGCAGAGGGGATACCATCGAGGCTGAATCTGCCCAGCGTGGTGTTGCCGGCAGCCATCTCACGTTCACCCTGCAGGATGTGGATTTCAACGGAGGTCTGACCGTCTGCTGCGGTGGAGAAGACCTGGCTCTTCTTGGTCGGGATGGTGGTGTTTCTGTCGATGATCTTGGTGCACACGCCGCCGAGGGTCTCGATACCGAGGGACAGAGGTGTGACATCGAGCAGGAGCAGATCCTTGACGTCGCCGCCGAGGACACCGCCCTGGATTGCGGCACCGATTGCAACACACTCATCGGGGTTGATGCCCTTGAAGGGTTCCTTACCCATGAGCTTCTGGACCTCTTCCTGGACAGCGGGGATTCTGGTGGAACCGCCAACGAGCAGGACCTTGTTGATATCGGAAGCCTTGAGGCCTGCATCAGCCATTGCCTGTCTGACAGGAGCGACACAAGCGTTGACCAGATCAGCGGTCAGCTCATTGAACTTTGCACGGGTGAGGGTTGCGTTGAAGTGCTTCGGGCCGGTTGCATCAGCGGTGATGAAGGGCAGGTTGATTTCTGCGCTCATCATGCCGGAGAGCTCGATCTTTGCCTTTTCTGCAGCTTCCTTCAGTCTCTGAAGAGCCATCTTATCGTTTCTCAGATCGTTGCCGCCGTTTTCCTTCATGAATTCGTTTGCGATCCAGTCGATGATCTTCTGGTCGAAGTCATCACCGCCGAGGCGGGTGTTGCCGTTGGTTGCAAGAACTTCAAAGACACCGTCGCTGATATCGAGGATAGAGACATCGAACGTACCGCCGCCAAGGTCGAAGACCATGACCTTCTGGGAGATATCATCCTTGTCAACACCGTATGCAAGTGCTGCTGCGGTCGGCTCATTGACGATACGCTTGACGTCGAGACCTGCGATGCGGCCTGCGTCCTTGGTTGCCTGACGCTGTGCGTCGGAGAAGTATGCCGGAACCGTGATGACGGCTTCGGTAACAGTGGTGCCCAGATATGCTTCTGCATCAGCCTTCATCTTCTGCAGGATCATTGCAGAAACTTCCTGGGGGGTGTACTGCTTGTCGTCGATGCGGACCTTATAGTCGGAACCCATGTGACGCTTGATGGACATGACAGTCTTGTCGGGGTTGGTGATTGCCTGACGCTTTGCTGCCTGACCGACAATACGCTCACCGGTCTTGGTGAATGCAACGACGGAGGGGGTGGTTCTGGAACCTTCGGGGTTCGTGATGACGATAGGCTCGCCGCCTTCGTAAACTGCAACGCAGGAGTTCGTGGTACCAAGGTCAATACCGATAATCTTTCCCATGATAAATACCTCTTTCTTTCTCTTTATGAAAATTTATGATGATTGTCTTTTTGTTTGACAGGGGATACAATGTTTTAATTTGTTTCAGTTTGCTACTTTGACCATCGCGGGGCGGATGATCTTGTCGCCGCGGCGGTAGCCCTTCTGGAACACTGCCGTGATGATGTCTTCTTCAAGCTCTTCGTTTTCCTCATGCATGATCGCATTATGGATATTGGGGTCGAACTTGTCGCCCTCCGCACCGAACTGTTCGATGCCCATCTTTTTCAGCACATCGCCGAACTGGGAAAGGATCATATTCACGCCGTCGGCAAGCTGTTTGGGATCGCTCTCGCCAAATCCTGCGGCACGCTCCAGGTTGTCGATGACGGGGATGATCTGCATGAGAGCATCCGCGTACGCCTCACCGAAGGCTGCTTCCCGTTCCTTGACGGAGCGGCGGCGGTAGTTGTCGTATTCGGCAGCCATGCGCAGATATTTGTCCTTATCTTCTGCCATCTGCTTTTTCAGCGCTTCGTTTTCCTTTGCAAGCGCTGCTGCGGGATCCTCGGCTTCGGGTTCAGCTGCTTCTTTTTCCTCTGCTTCTGCTGCTTCTTCTGCTTTGGTTTCCTCAGCTTCGGTTTCCGGCGCTGTCTTTGTTTCTTTTTCCTTCATATTGCCAATCCATGCCTTTCCTTCGATTTGTCGGGATGATGATTATTTCTATGTTCCGGGCAGCTCTCTTCGTCTGCTGTCAGGCAGTGCCGCAGAGCCTTCGTTCATGAGGTCTTCCAGCCGCTTTGCCATATACTCGATGACGCCGACCACTCTTGCATAGTCCATACGGAGGGGTCCGATGACACCCAGAGCTCCTATGGAGCGTCCGTCCTCGGTGAGCGTCCGGAATACCAGAGCCGCATTTTCCATGGCGCGGACATTGGTCTCGCTGCCGATGATGACGTTGACCTGATCGTCCTGCGCACCGGTAAGAAGCGATGCAATCTCGTCCTTGTTTTCAAAGACACCGAACAGTTCTCTGATATGCCCGATATCGGAAAACTCGGGATAATCCAGAAGACGGTTGACACCTTCAAAACGGATATCGCCGGAATCCATGGTACCGATGACACTGTAAACGTGCTTGATAACCGTGGACAGCAGCATTGCGTGATCGCCGAGCGCCGTTTCCATTTTCATGATGCGCGGCAGGTTGATCTCATCCATTGTCAGCCCCGCGGCCTCATCATTGAGCACCCGCATCAGAACTTTCAGTTCCGCATCGGAGATCTCCACCGGCATGTGTACCGTTTTGGAACGGACACTGTCGCGGTCCAGGGTCATGACCAGAATAAAGGAACGGGAGTCGATCCACACGCCGTCAAAGCGTTTGACCGTCACGGCAGAGACACCGTTTTTCATGGTCAGCGCTGCATAGCCGGTGAGAGAGGAAATCATCTTTCCGGCCTGTTCCAGAACCGATCCGAAGGCATCCTGTCTTGCTTTCAGCAGATTATCAAGCTGCTCGGATTCGCCGGAGGACAGCGGCCTGCGGTTCATCAGGGAATCCACATACAGCCGATAGCCTGCGCGGGAGGGGATGCGTCCTGCGGAGGTATGAGGCTGTCGGAGATAACCCATCTCTTCAAGCTCCGCCATCTCGTTGCGGATGGTAGCACTCGATAAGGAGATCTGCTCGTTCTGGGTCAGGAACTTGGAGCCGACCGGTTCGCCCAGACGGATATGAACGTCAATGATCGCTTTCAGAATCTGTTTTTTGCGATCGCTCAATGCGCCGTGCTGTTCCATTTCTGCTCCTCCTTCCGACCTGTCCGGTCTCTCGGATTAGCACTCATAACGTCTAAGTGCTAATCTGGTTATAGTTTACCGCCAAAACCCGCGAAAATCAACATGAAAGTGT
>JAKSPR010000124.1 GCA_024404655.1 Clostridia bacterium
GTGCGGGACAGGCTGTTTTTCTGTGGTTTTCCAAGCAGGGCTGTGGAAAATCCGAAAAGACTGTTTCAAAGATGCTGCTGTGTGCTCTTTATTCCGCCGAGCGGTAGAAAAGATAGCCTCCGCAGGTACGGGCGGGGCCATTTCCGGGAAGATGGTCCGGTGAGGCAGCCGAAGCCCAGTACAGTGCGCCGCCTGTGGGGTCTCTGTGGGAATTGATCAGTGTGAACGCTTCTTCTGCGGCGCGCAGGCAGAGGGCATACAGTCCCGGGTCTGCCGGAAGCGGGGCGGAGATCCCCTCTGCGCAGAGGACGGACAGGGAGTCCGGGAAGCAGGGTGCCTCCCGGCGGTTGAGGATGGTACAGCCGAGCCATGTCAGCGTCCGCAGCTGGCAGAGGGCGGGATCGCGCCCGGCGGCAGCACACAGGGTCCTTGCAAGGATGGTGGTCTCCAAATCCTGTCTTACGTCATCTTCATCTTTTTCCGGCAGAGGTTCTTCCGGGCGGTTTCCTGCAAGGCCCAGGGCGCAGAGGGTGGCATAACCACATTCTCCGCTGCCCCGCAGGCCGTGGGTTCTCTGAAAGAGGATCAGCGCGCCGCGGAGGCCATATTCCTCCGGGCTGCAGTCATGACGGCGGAGAGCGGCGGCAAGGGCGGTGGGTGACACTGCACAGCGGAAACGGAGCTTGGAATCCGCGTTCACCGTGCGGAGGCGGCTTAAAAGAGCTGCGGTGCAGATCCCATCCTCCGTCATGCCGTGATCATGGAGAAACGCATTGACCGCTGCCGCGGTCTCCCCGGAATAATGATGATCCGGGTGTTCAATGCCATAGCCAAGCTCCGCCAAAAGCTGTTCAAGCTGATACACCTGCTCTCCGCTGTCGCCGACGGTCAGAAACACCGGGCAGGCGGGTTCCAGCTCTGTTTCAGCGGGTAATGGTGCTTCGGCTGATACCGTACCCGGCTGAACCGTCGGGAGCAGCAGAAGCCGGTACAGTGACAGGCAGAACACGGCTGCCGCTGCAAGATAGAGTGTCACGGCAGTGAGCACAGCGCGGTCTCCTCTCCCGCCGAAAATTTTATCGGAGGTTGATTTTCCCTGTCCGCATTCCCTCGTTTTCGACAGGGGGATTGTGTTATAATGGTCGCATCCGCCCCCGGAAGCTGACCTCCTCATTCTGCGCACGTTCTGCATGCTCCTGCGGCGTCTTTACCGGAAGCAGAAGTTCTGCGGAGCTTCTCTGCTGTTTCTGCGTCTTCTGCTTTGCACCGCTCCCTGAATTTCTGCCGGTAATAACGGCGGCATGCAGCAGCAGTGTGCATCCGTTTTACGGCACAGACGAGAGAAATGCCCGCACCGATGAGGGCCGCGGCGCAGACAGCATGGAACAGGGTATATTCATCTGTACCACAGAAAGTGAGTTCCATCGGTGGTTCTTTTTCGCTCCGGCGGAAAAAAGAAGTACGGACATCATAGGTTTTCCGCACGATCAGAGGATCTTTTACGCAGGGCAGGTCCGACACCGCCCTCCGTGTGTTTTCATAAAAGGACTTCTTTTTCAGTTTCATTCTGATACGATCCTTTCCGTTATTTTTTCAAAGCATCATCTGCACGCCTATGATTTCCGTTTTTATCCCATTTCATACACAAGAAGAAAGGACTGATCCCGGCAATGAACCAGCAAAATTCATGGAAAAAAACTGATTTTTATGATGATTATGCAGAAAGACTATCTCAATTATGCGGGGAGTATCCCGGAATTCCTGAAAAATTCACCTTCGGCACGAGCTATCTCGGGAGGGAGATTCCCGCGGTACGGCTTGGGACGGGAGCACACCGTCTGATCTTCATCGGCGGGGTGGGCGGCGCGGTCTTTACGACGGAGCTGCTTTTACGGTATCTGCGGGACTATGCGGATGCGGTACAGAGCGGGCGGCGCATCTGCGGCATTGACGTCTCCTATCTGTTCCACACGCGGGAAATCACGGTGGTGCCTCTGCTCAATCCCGACGGAGCGGTCCTCCGGGCGGAAGGTATGGATATGAAAAATCCCCTCATGGAGCGGTTGACGGTACTGGCCGGGGCGGAGCTTCCTCTCTGGGACACCAACGGCCGCGGGGTTGATCTCCGGTGCAACTATGATGCGCAGTTTGATCTCTGCATGCAGTCGGGAGCCGGGATCGGGCAGCGGGGTTATCCCGGCATGCATCCGGAAAGCGAGCCGGAATGTGCCGCGGTCTGCCGTTATCTCCGTGCAGGAGGATTGGATCTCGGCATTCAGTTCCTCGACGGGATACCGGGGGAACACGGGAAGATCTTCTGGAACAGCCGCGGCGGTGCGGACTTCCGGACGCGGACGATTGCGAAAATTCTCTCCGGACACACGGGGTACGGGTTGGATGACGGTTTCCGGCCCGGAAGTGTGAAAGATTTTCACCGGGCCCAGAGTGCCGGGCCGTTTTTTGAAATTGCATGTGTGAGGGAATGTGAAGAAGTATCGCAGGCGCTGCTGGCGTTGAGGTATGGGCAGTTACAGAAGTTACTGTTTCATAGTGCGGTGTTATGATTGGGGTTTTTCGCGATTTTTTATCCAGCGGCTCCCACAGAGATTGATTTGGTCAGGAAAGCACTGGCATTGTTTCTTTATTCTATATTGTTTCTATTCGCCGCCCTCATGGGCGGCATTTTTGTTTGGGTGGTCGAAGTTTACACCGCCGCCTCGCGCGCTTTGCGTGCGAGACCAAGAAATTTCCAAAATAATCTTGCATCCTGTCTCCCCCTGTGATATAATATCTTTATATAAGTATCAAAAAAGCCATGAAATCCCCCAAAGAAAGGACGGTGTGCAGGTGGCAATATTCAAAAGGAAAGCCGGAGGCATCTCCTACGATGATTCATCCGATGATGAAACCCTCATCAAAGCAGTCCTCGCCGGTGATCAGGACGCTTTTGCCTATATTGTCAAGCGTTACGAAAAGAATGTATACCATACCGCATATCTTGTGACCGGAAATCCGGAAGATGCGATGGACCTCTCACAGGAGGTTTTCCTGCGGCTGTACAGCGGTTTGTCCTCCTTCCGGGGAGATTCCAAATTCTTCACATGGCTTGTCCGTATCTCAAAGAATACCTGTGCCGACTGGCTGCGCAAGAAGCAGCGGACAATCCGTACCGTTTCCCTCTCCCCCGCAGATGACGAAGACGATGCGCCTCCTTTCCCGGAGCCGGCGGACAGCGAACCCACCGTGGACCCTGTCTCGGCGGCGGAACGGCACGAGGATGCCGACACGGTCCGCGCGGCACTCCGCTCTCTGGGCGATGATCACCGCATTATCCTGACCATGCGTGATCTGGACGGTATGAGCTATGAAGAAATCGCGGAAAAGCTTGATATCAGCGTCGGCACGGTGAAAAGCCGGATCTGCCGGGCACGCAGTCAGGTAAAAATTTATCTTGAAAAGCGGAACTTTTTTGAAGCGCCGTCGTCTAAAAAGGCAGAAGAATCTGCTTTTGCTGCTGCGGGTGACTTCAAAGGAGGAGAATGAACATGACAGAACTGAAAAACACCGAAAAGGACATGGCCGTCTGTCTCCAGGAAAAATACTGGGAAACAAGGCTCTATGACTACGCAGAGGAGATCGACGATCCGAAATCCCGTGCGGAAACCGAAAAACATCTGGCCGGATGCCAGGCCTGCCGGAAGAATCTGGAAAACATCCGCTGGATGTTTTCAGCCATGAAGGAAAATGCGCCCGATCCGGAAGGGGATATCACCGGAGCCGTCATGGATAAGATCCGCGCAGAGCAGGGAGGCTTTCTGCATACCCTGCGCGTGAAGGGCAAGTCCATTCCTTTTGCATCTTATGCCCGCGTGGTCGGAGGCGTGGCGGCTGCCATGTTCTTCGTGGTGGCAACCGTGCGTCTGCTGCCGTTTATGAATACTTCCAAGGCGGAAACAGGTGCGGATAACAGCGCTCCCGCGGCACTGGAAAGCGTGCAGAATATCATGGCAGATAAAGCTGACGTGTCCGAAGGTCAGGGCTTTGCACCCGGCTACTATGACGGCGTGGAAACTGCGGACGCTGCCGTCCCGGAAATAGAAGAAGCTCCGGCAAACGATGTTTTACCCGACACAGCTGCTCCCGTAGCGCCCAATACGGAAAACGGTGTTGCTGATGCCGCAGAAGAAGCCGAAGATGTCGCTGAATTGAAAGAAAATTCCGTCAATGCCCAAATCCCCATGCCCGAAACAGCTCCTGCGGAAGCTGAGGATGCTCCCATGGAGGATGCTCCCATGGAAGATTCTCCTGTGGAAGAAGCTCCCTCCAACGTCATCATCACGGAGGAAGCCCGCGGTCCCGAGGATATCGACACGGATGAGGATATTGTATACGATAATCTGAACGCCGTTCCCTTCATCATGGTAAGCGGTATTGACAGCGATGCACTGTATTCCATCCTCTCTGCCATCGGCGCACTCACGGAGAGTGATAAAGCTGATGACGGCTGGTATATGAACGGTGAACTGCAACCGGAGATTCTGAATGCGCTTGCAGACTATGAGCTGATCTGCGCACAGCCTCCGGTCATGGCGGGAACCGAAGTCCCGAATCTGGTCCATATCATGATCAGAAAATAATTCACAACAAGGATAGTGATCTCATTCTATGGCAAAGGAACAGCTGACTGTTTCCGATCCCGCAAAGAAAACACGGCCGTGGTATCTGGCAGGTGCCTTTTTTCTGCCGCTGGTCCTCATGTATCTCATCTATATCGGCATGGAGGTCTGGCCCTTCGGCAAAAACTCCGTTCTGGTTCTGGATCTGAACGGTCAGTATGTCTATTATTTTGAGGAATTCCGCCGGATCATCCACGGGGAGGCCAATCTGCTCTACAGCTGGACGCGGTCTCTGGGCGGTGAGTTTCTCGGCATTTTCGCCTACTATCTCTGCAGTCCGTTTTCCCTGATCGCGGCGCTTCTGCCTGCGGCATGGATGACGGAATCGCTGCTCGTCATGATCCTCTGCAAAGTGGGCATGTGCGGGGCAACAATGTCCTATTATCTGACAAAATCCCGCGGGGTGCGCTCCTATACGGCGATTCTGTTCGGCACGATGTATGCGCTGTGCGCCTACGGCGTCATTCAGGCAATGAACACCATGTGGATCGACGCCATGTACTTATTCCCACTGGTGCTCTTAGGCGTTGAGCGCATCATGCACGGGGGAAAACCGATCCTCTACTGTCTCTGCCTCTTTATTCTGTTCCTTACCAACTACTATATTGGCTACATGACGTGCATCTTCCTTGTGATGTACTTCTTCTATGCCTATTTCACCGAAGCGAAGTTCAGCGTGAAGACCTTCGTCGGTTACGGACTGCGCTTTGCGCTGTATTCGGTTCTGGCGGCTGCCATGGCGGCGGCGCTCCTGATTCCGGCTTACTACGGTCTGACCTTCGGCAAGACGGAATTCCAGAATACGGACTACAGCTTCTTACAGCGTTTTGACTTCCTTGACCTTCTGACAAAGTTCCTGCCGGCATCCTATGATACCGTGCGTCCCGAGGGTCTTCCCGTGGTCTACTCCGGTATGCTGACCCTCATCTTTGCGCCGCTGTACTTTGCGTCCCGGGAGATCTCAAACAAGAAAAAAGTCTGGTCGGGCGTGATTTTGGTGTTCCTCTGCATGAGCATGAACGCATCCACGGTGGATATCTTCTGGCACGGACTTTCCAAACCCAACTGGCTGAATTACCGCTACAGCTTCATGCTGTGCTTCTTCATCATCGCCATGGCGGCAGACGCATTCTCCCGCTTTGCCCATGACCGTGCGGATCTCCCCGAAGACGGAGAGGATGCGGGTGTTTCCCTGCTCTCCATGAAATCGGTTCTGACCGTTTCACTGGCGCTGTTCCTTGCGATTCTGGTCATTCAGAAGGAAGATTATGATTATCTTGATGACATCAACTGCATCTGGATGTCTCTTGCCTTTCTGGGCGGCTACTGTGCCGCGCTCCATCCGCTCCCCGGAAAGAAGTGGAAGATCGCGGGACAGGCGGCGGTTCTGGTGATCGTCTGCGTCGAGCTCTTTGCTTCCGGTCTTTCCGATCTGGTGGCGCTGGATGCGGATGTGGTCTACTCCGACCGTCAGCCCTACGCAAACTTCATGGCGCGGTTCCGTCCCATCGTCAGCGAAGTGCTTTCCAAAGACGAAAGCCTTTACCGCATGGAAAAGACGGTCCACAGAAAAGTCAACGACAACATGGCCCTTGGCATCCGGGGTATCTCCCATTCGTCCTCGGACCTCAATGCCTCGGTCATCAAGCTGCTGGGACAGTTTGGCTATTCCTCCCGCTCCCACTGGTCAAAGTATCTCGGCGGCACGCCGGTTTCCGATGCGCTGCTGGGCATCAAGTATGTCATCGCAGAAGACGAGGTCTCTCCGCTTTATAACGAAGTCGCCTCCACTGCCGATCTTTACGCTTACGAAAATCCCTACGCTCTCTCCATCGGCTATATGGCAAACGACGCTGTCTTTGATTACGACATGGAGGACACCACAACGCCCTTCAAGCGTCTCAACGACCTTGTGACGCGGATGCTGGGCGAGACGAAAACGGTGGAGCTGTTCAAGTCCATCGACGTGGACAAGACCGATTACAACAACTGCGACTACGGCTTCACAACGGGTCACAGAAAGTATTCTCCCGAAAACGAGAACAAATCCGCTTCCCTGACTTACTCTCTGAAAGCGCCCAATGCCAATGAGATTTTCGTCTACTTCCCCTCCGACTGGGCAAGAGAAGTGGAGCTTTCGCTGAACGGCGAGGACTGGGGTACCTACTTCGGCAACGAGACCCGCCGCATCGTCTCCCTCGGCTCCTTCTTACCGAATGAGCCCTTCACCCTGCAGATGACGCTGAAGGAAGATGTGGTCTACATCGGCACCGGGGTCAACTACTTCTGGTATCTCGATGAGGACCTTTACAAAGAAATCATGCCGCGGCTGCAGGACTATGACCTGCAGGTAACGGACTGGAACGACACCCGGATCGAGGGTACCATTGTCAAGAACGAAGAACATACCCGGTTCTTTACCACCATTCCATACGATGAGGGTTGGAAGGTCACGGTGGACGGCAAAGAATATCCCATCGAGCGTACGCTCGGTGCGCTGATCTCCGTCGATCTCTCGGGGCTGGAAGACGGTCTTCACACCGTGAAGATGCACTATATGCCCGACTGCTATGTCTGGGGCTTCCTGATCTCCGTCTCCGGTATCGTTCTGTTCCTTCTCTGTACGCTGATCGCCCATCTGATCGGTCGATCCTCCCATCGCCGGGCAGAGCTGGAAACCGAAAGCGTCTCCGACGACCGCACGGTGATCCCGCTGTCCGAGCTGCTGTCGGAAATGGAAAAAGATACGGCAAAGCTCCCTCCGGAATCCACTGACGACGACGCGCTCCTTGATTCCTTGCTCCCGCCGACAGCCGATGAAACGGAAACAGAAGATGCTCCCGCGATGTCCCCTGCTTCGGATGCTCCCGCCCTGGACGAGGACCCGGTCATCGCCAGAGTTTCCGCGCTGGTCGATCATGCGCCGGAGAATGATTCTGTCCCAGAGGCTGATGATGCCGCTGACGCCGATTCTGCTGATCACGACGATGTCATGGGATTCCTTGACACGCTGTTTGAAGCGTCCCCCTCGGAGGATTCCGGCGACGCCGATACAGACAAAAAAACCGAATAACGCTTTTTATCTCATTATCTCATGGGGCTGTCGCATTAAGGCAGCCCCCAAAAAGAAAAGCGGCAGCTTATTACCG
>JAKSPR010000125.1 GCA_024404655.1 Clostridia bacterium
GCGGTTGCGGTCGGTGGTGTCCTTGGGGAACTTCGGCAGGACGTGAACGCCGATCTTCATCATTTCGGGATCCTTGGGGTCGTAAGAGCCTTCGCGCTCGATGGCGTCGAGAACCGCGGTCAGCTCATCGCCCAGGAACATGGAGACGACGGCGGGAGGCGCTTCATTGGCACCCAGACGGTGGTCGTTTCCTGCGGAGGAAACAGAGATACGGAGCAGATCCTGATACTCATCCACGGCCTTGATGACAGCGACGAGAAACAGGAGGAACTGTGCGTTTTCAAAAGGTGTTTCGCCGGGCTCCAGAAGGTTTGCACCGGAGCCGGTGGTCATGGACCAGTTGTTGTGCTTGCCGGAGCCGTTGACGCCGGAGAAGGGCTTCTCAGCCAGCAGACAGACCATGCCGTGCTTGCGGGCGATCTTCTGCATCAGCTCCATGGTGAGCTGGTTGTGGTCACAGGCGATGTTGGTGGTGGAGAAGACGGGAGCAAGCTCATGCTGTGCCGGAGCAACCTCATTGTGCTCGGTCTTGGCAAGGATGCCCAGTTTCCAGAGTTCTTCGTCCAGTTCGTCCATGAAGGCCTTGACACGGGGCTTGATGATGCCGAAATAGTGGTCGTCAAGCTCCTGACCCTTGGGGGCCTTGGCACCGAACAGGGTACGGCCGGTGTAGATCAGGTCGGGGCGTTTTTCAAAAACTTCCTTGTCCACAAGGAAGTATTCCTGCTCAAGACCGACCGTTGTGCGGACGGTGGTATCCGTGGTATTGCCGAAGAGTTTCAGCACACGGACAGCCTGTTTGCTCAGGGCTTCCATGGAACGGAGCAGAGGGGTCTTTTTGTCCAGCGCTTCGCCGCCGTAGGAGCAGAACGCCGTGGGGATACAGAGGGTCTTATCCTTGATGAATGCGAAAGAGGTGGGGTCCCATGCGGTATAGCCGCGGGCCTCAAAGGTCGCGCGCAGACCGCCGGAGGGGAAGGAGGATGCGTCGGGTTCACCGCGGGTCAGCTCTGTGCCGGAGAATTCCATGATGATCTTGCCGTCTGCGGTGGGGCTGATGAAGCTGTCATGCTTTTCGGCAGTGATGCCGGTCATCGGCTGGAACCAGTGGGTGAAATGGGTTGCGCCGCGCTCAATCGCCCAGTCCTTCATCGCGTTTGCGACGACGGAGGCGGTGGCGGGGTCAAGTCTCTTGCCGCGGTGCAGGGTCGCCTGCATCAGCTTGAAGATCTCTTTAGGGAGCTTCGCTTTCATCGCGGCTTCATCAAATACCATGGAACCGAAGTATTCGGTAACGGATTCACTGCTCATATTCGTTTTATCCTCCATAAAATAAAAAAGGCATGACGACAGAAGGAGGAACCTTCTGCAACGCCATTGCCGCAAAAGTTATTGGTTCATCTGAAACCGGGGCCTCAAATGACGCTTATTAAAATATATTATACATGGAAAAACTCTGTTTGTCAACAGGAAACGGAAAATTTCCTGCCTTGCAGAATTTATTTTTCCGACTTTTCCGATAGGATTTGACAAACGGGGCGCACTATGGTACAATGAAAGAAAAACAAAACTGAAAGGAAAATACCATCATGGCAGATTTACTTGTAAAACTCTACGAACTTCCCGCACTGGCTCCGGCGGTGGACGCCCTTGCCGCAAAGAATATCATCATCCGCCGTCCCATCGGTCCCGAAAACTACGCCGTTATTGCGTGGATCAAAGAATATTTCGGCGCGGGCTGGGCAGGGGAAGCTGAAAATGCGTTTTTCCGTTCTCCCAAAGGCGTTTTCATTGCTGTGAATCAGGAAGAGGGCAAAGAGCCGGAAATGCTGGGCTTTGCCTGCTATGACGCAACGGTGAAGGGCTTCTTCGGTCCTACCGGTGTCAAGCCCGAAGCACGTCATCAGGGCATCGGCGGCGCATTGCTCCTGGCCTGCCTCCATGCGATGCACGATGAGGGCTACGGTTACGGCATCATCGGCTCCGCAGGCCCTGTGGACTTCTATAAGAAGATGTGCGGTGCTGTTGTTATCGAGGGCTCTGATCCCGGTGTATACCGCGGTATGCTGTATACAAAATAAGGAGGCATCACAATGCTGTTCTTTCTTGTCCGCCACGGCGATCCCGATTATAAAAACGATACCCTGACACCGCTGGGCTGGCGTCAGGCAGAGGCACTTTCCAGGCGTTTTGCCATTCATGGCCTTGACCGCATCTATGCGTCTCCCCTGGGACGCGCAAAGGATACCGCAAAGCCCACTGCCGAGGTGCTTCATCTTCCCGTTGAGGTTGAGGAATGGGCCTCCGAGAGCCTTGCATGGCATGATATCGCCGGTGAGGTGGACGGCCGCAACACCTGGATCTTCAACAAACAGAATACCATCCTCAAAACCGAGGAGACCATGAAAATGGGTTGGGATCACTGGTATGACGCCGAGTGCTTTGCCCCCATTCGTGACCGTTGTGTTGAGGGCTTTGAACGGGTACAGAAGGCCTCTGACGATTTCTTTGCCCGTCAGGGTTATGTCCGTGAGGGAACACGCTACCGCATTGAGCGTCCCAATGACGACCGTGTGGCACTGTTCTGCCATCAGGGCTTCTCCATGGAATTTCTCCCGATTCTTCTGCAGATCCCGCCCCAGTATACTTTTGCCAGCTTTGATTTCACGCATACCTGCGTTTCCATTTTTGAATTTGCCAATAACGCCGACGGCTATACCGCGCCCAGATGTCTGGCGCTTGCCGATGTTTCCCATATCTATGAGGCACGGCTGCCGTTTTTGTTCAATAACGAAATCAAACTCTGATGATCCCCTGAAGGTGCGCCGCCGGTATGGTCGGCGCACTTTTTTTGGAAAAATTGAAAAAAGCTCTTGACAAAACCGGGAAAGTGTGGTATCATAATAAAGGTTTCAAAAGAAACCGAACAAATTGCGCCACTAGCTCAGCTGGATAGAGTGCCTGGCTACGAACCAGTAGGTCGAGGGTTCGAGTCCCCCGTGGCGCGCCATCTGTCCCAATCGGGGCAGATATAGGGGCATAGCTCAGTTGGTAGAGCAGCGGTCTCCAAAACCGCGTGTCCGGAGTTCGAGTCTCTGTACCCCTGCCAGAAAATCACTTGCGAAAGCAAGTGATTTTTTTATGCTTTCTTCCGTAAGGAACAAAACTTATCACTTTTGCAAAGCAAAACATCATTGTGAGCAAAGTGAACAACATCATCTGGCCCGGAGCGAAACAACACAAAAAACCGGATCTGTATCAAAACAGCTCCGGTTTTATTATGCCTGCTTCAGCAGAGTTCACCGTCCAGCTCCCGTTCCATGCGTGCGGCAAATTCCCGTTCATAACGGATTTTCTCATCGAAAACCGTAAGGGAGAAATCGTAGTTGATTTTGGCGCGCCAATGTGCTTCAAAGCGGTCAAAGGAACCATCGTGGAAGCAGCCGGTATACTGATGGGGTGTTTTGTGCTTATAGGTAAATTCCGCAAAGGTGATCCAGATATCGTACGCGCCGAGATGATCAAGCATATCTGCATCCTGGAGAAGCCGGACGGCGGCAGAGTAGGGGGATTTCTCGGGGGCGGCTGTACGGTGGTCGTGTACGCGGACGATAGAACAGACCTCTTTCAGTTCTTCTTCCGTGCAGAGATGACCGATCAGTCCGGGGAGCGCTTCCGCACCCAGACGCTCGTGATCCTCCTGTCCGTTGCAGAGGTCATGAAACCATGCGGCGACGGTCAGAACGTCGGGATTGACGGAGGCATCTTCCGGACAGATGGCAAGACGGAGCTTCTCCGCCAGCTTCGCCGTGCGGATGCCGTGTTCATATTTGTTGCCCGGTTCTTTCCAGGCATGACTGCTTTTGTCACCGAGCTGCTCTTTGGCAATGTCCCGGAGTGCTGTGAAATTTTGACGGATTCCCTGCATGAACGTATAAAACCTTTCTTATTATATAATGATACAGTAATTATAGCACAAGTAACGCACCTCTGCAAGATAACATGCAGAAAACACGGAAAATTTTTTGGCGGAATTGATCGGATTCCGGCGAAAGGACGGGAATAACAGTTCTTTTGACAAAATATAATTGAAAACTGCCTCAAAATGGTATTTACAAATGAAATATTCTGTGATATAATAGAGACAACCGGGGATGCAAAGAATCCCAAAACCGGTTTTATTGACTTCCTGTCAACAGGCCGGGAGCGGCAGAATGCCGTACCGGACCAGTACAGTAAAAAAAGAAAGGAACTACAACCATGGCAAGAAGAAAGAGAGCCTTCAACCGTATGCCCGACGCAGAACTGCTTGTGATGCAGGGAATCTGGGATGAGGAAGCAAAGGGTGCAGTCACTGTCCGCGCATCAGAACTGATTGATGCAAATCCTGACACCATCGGCCAGCAGAAGCTGACAACCGTTCTGACCCTCCTTACCCGTCTGACCGAGCGCGGTTATGTAAAAGTTGAGAAGATGGGCAGAAGCAATCTGTATTCTTCCGCAATTTCCGAAGCAGATTATCGTAAGCTCGCTACCCAGGACTTTGTCCGCAATGTCTGCAGACAGTCTACCGGTTCTCTCCTTTCCGCTCTTGTTGCAGGCGGCCTGATTGAGAACGAAGATATTGATGAGCTCCGCACCATGGTAAATCAGGAGGAAGAATAAGTCGGATTCCTTTTTTGAAAAGGACTGACTTGATGAAGGTATGATTCGAGCAGTATTCCTGCTGCTCCTGCTGACAGTCATGTTCACGGTGATGGCCGGCCTTATGCTCGCGTTCCGGAATCGGGTCAAGAGCGGCTGCGGCTGGATCATGTATGTGGTATGGCTGATCGTATTGCTTCTGGCAGTGCTGCCCGTCCGCATCGGCAGCCCGCAGCTGCGGGTGGAAGTCGAGGGGACACAGATCGCGGGATCTGCCGCAGCCGAGATAGAAGAGGTCGAGGAACAGCAGCCCAAGTTCGGTATTGCATTCCGGCTATATTTCCGGGATGTACCGCTGGCCCCGCAGAAAATCCTGCAAACGGCAAACCCGCAGAACGAACAGCCGGATCGCGTTATTTATACCGGAATCACATTACTCATTGGCTGCTGGATTTTTTCAGCGATCTGGTTTGTCGGATTTCTGTACAGCATCATCCGCGAGGTCGCGGATTACAAAAAGCTAAAGCATATCCTGAACCGCTATTCTACGGAATGTGACAACACCGAACAGCTGCGTTTGTTTGACCGCTGCTGCAAGGAGCTTCATATCCGCAGAAAAGTGAACCTGCGCATCGTCCGTCTTGACTGCCCCACGGCACCCTGTGTCTGCGGCTTTCTGCACCCGACTGTATATATCGGTTCGGTTTGCAGCGAAATGGACGACCGCGTCATATCAAGCGTGTATATTCATGAGCTTTGCCATGTCAAGCGGCTGGATATCCTCTATAAATTCTTCGCATTGTTTGTACTCTCTGTCCACTGGTTCAATCCGATCTGCAAGCCTGTGAGGACAGCCATCGGTGAGGACAACGAGATGGCGTGCGACGCGACAGTCATTCACATTCTCGGCCGCGGGGAGCTGCGCAATTACATGAACGCGATTCTGACGGTTGCGGAACATGTGGCGATGAAGGAACTTCCCGAGCCGACACATGCTCTTGAAAAACGGTCACAGTCCGCTTTGTTCATGGCGCAGAATACCGAAACCGGGCATCTGAAACGCCGGTATCTGCACATGAAGCTCGTTATGGACAGACGCTGTACCGCCAGACTGATGGCGATAGCCACCGTTTTTGTTGCGGCTGCCATCGTCGTTGATATCTTTGCAGTTTCCTCCTGTGCGATGTTCTACAGCCCATCGAGGTATCAGAAGCAGGAACTTCCTGTTTCTGCCTCAGTGATGCCTGCAGACGAATCCCGCACTGCGTTGGAAATCGCTCTGCGGAACTATTACGAAGCCGAGATTCATGCGCCCCTTGACAGTGCCTGGGAGCCGATTGACACCGTGTATGTCGATTACTACCTGGTGGAAGCCAAAGACATGCTGGTCTATGTTCCGCTGTTTGCTTTCAACGGGGAAGCGTATGAGCATGCAATCCCCGATATCATCAGCGCGGATTCCATGAATGCCATTGTCATTCCTGCTCTGCGCTCCGCCTACGACGGTGGAGACAGCGAATACTTATCGGGACGTTTCCTTGCGTTCTACGCGCTGAAAGATCCTGCTGCAATTGGAAGCAATTCACGTATGGTACGGGACTTTTAGAACCGGTTTCCTGCCTGCCGGCATGGTGCGGTATGTTATATGGATCCCTATGCCACGTTGTCGGAGCAGGTATTCCAGATGGAACGCCTCTATGACTGCGGTCTTCTGAATACTGCCAGTTTCAGTGAGACGCAGATCCGCAAAGAAGCAGAAGACGCTCCGCTTTTAGAGCACGCGGAGATCATCTTCCGGTACATGGATAAACAAAATCCGGTATTCCGGAACGATCCGAAAACGAAACATTCATAAAAGAAAGCTGCCGTAGTTTGCTGTACGGCAGCTTTTTTCGTGTTATGATATCAGGCTTTGTGTTCGGAAGGTTCTCCGGTGATCACGGCCCGGCCGTTATCGGCAATTTTGATGATATTCCGGCGGCACTTCTCGGCACAGGCACCGCAGCCGGTGCAGAGGTCGTAATTGACGGCAGCGAGGGAGCCGGTGACCTTGATGGCTCCGTGCTCACAGGTCTTCTCACACAGTTTGCAGCCGAGACATCCGGCGTCGCAGTAAGTACGGGTGAGCGCGCCTTTATCGGGCGAGGAGCAGCCGACCCAGACCTTGCTGTCGTAGGGAACCAGTTTGATGATGTTTTTGGGGCAGGAGTCGACGCAGATTCCGCAGCCGACGCAGCGGGTGTAATTGACCGTAGCCACGCCGTTCACAACGGTGATCGCATCATTGGGGCAGACCACAGCGCAGGTGCCGAAGCCGATACAGCCGTTGGGGCAGGTCTTCGGACCGCCGCCGAGACGCATGGCAGCCGCACAGTCGCGGGGGCCTTCGTAGTTGTACTTTGCCTTTGCCGTGTCTGATGCACCGGAGCACATGACCTGTGCCCGCATGCGGGTGACAGTCCCCGCATCCTCACCCATGACAGCGGCGATCTTATCAGCGGATTTCTGACCGCCGACGGGGCAGGCGGAAATCTTCGCCTCTCCCTTGACAATGGCCTCCGCACAGGCGGAGCATCCGGTAAAGCCGCATCCGCCGCAGTTTGCACCGGGCAGACATTCGAGAACCTGGGGGATTCTGGGATCGACCTTGACGGAGAAAATCACGGATGCAGCGGCAAGCATCAGACCAAGAATCAGGGACAGTCCGGCAAACCATAAAAGCGCATAGAGAATACTCATAGCAGAACCATTCCTTTCTTATCAGAAGTTGATACCGGAGAATCCGGAAAATGCCATGGCGATGAGACCTGCGGAAATCAGAACCAGCGGCATGCCGCGGAAAGATTTCGGCGGTTCGGCAAACTGCAGTCTGCTGCGCACACCGGCGAAAATCAGGATCGCCAGCATGAAACCGACAGCGGCGGAGAAGCCGAAGGCCACGGAGTATACGAAATCGTACTTATTGGAAATGTTCAGAAGTGCTGCACCGAGCACCGCACAGTTGGTGGTGATCAGCGGCAGGTAGATGCCCAGCGCCTGATACAGAGCAGGGACGAACTTCTTCAAGAACATTTCGATCAGCTGCACAAGGGCGGCGATGATCAGAATGAACGCGATGGTCTTTAAGTAGGACAGACCGAAGGGTTCCAGAATGTAA
>JAKSPR010000126.1 GCA_024404655.1 Clostridia bacterium
TATGAAGAAATCCACACTTGCCATCGCATCCCTTTTACTCCTTGCACAGCTCACCGCCTGCGGTGAAGCTGCCGTTTCCGATAACGGCGGTAAGGACACCGCTGCCCCCGATCAGCCCAAGGTCACGGAGGCTGTCACCGAAGCAGTTCCCGAATATAATTATCCCGCAGAGGGCTTCGGCGGAGAGGAATTCAGCATCCTCAACATCAATGATATCTGGAGCATGCACAGCATCATCCTCCGCGAGACAGAGACCGGCGACGTTCTCGATGACGCACTGTAAGAGCGCAACCGCCGCATCGAGGAAAAGCTCGATATCAAGCTGAAAGAGACCGGCGTTGAAGAGACCTGGGAATTCAAGGCAGTCACCGCCCTTGCAAGAAACTCCATCTTAAACGGCGAGGACGAATACGACGTCATGTATATCCCGCTGTCCGCAAGCTCTTCCATGATCTCCGAGAATATGTTCTATAACCTCCGCGAGATCGATACCATCCAGCTCTCCGAGCCGTGGTGGTACTCCACCTTCAACGATCCCATCACCATCAACGACGCGCTGTACGGCGCAATGGGCGGCGCTCATATCATGGTGCAGGACGGTATCCGCGTCCTTGCGTTCAACTACCGCATGATGGAGAACCTCGACCTCGAAAAGCCTTACGACATGGTCCGCGAGGGCAAATGGACCCTTGATAAGTTCAACGAATATCTGGCAGCCGCAGGCAATCTGAACGGCGACGCTTCCCCCGCATGGAACAATAACGGCAAGGCAGTCTACGGTTACTCCCATAACCAGACGAACCTCCAGAACTTCTTCCATGGCTGCGGCGAATTCATCGTCGAAAACAAGGGCGGCACGCTGGTCTACTCCAACGGCTCCGATCACATGTATAAGGTCATCGACAAGCTCTCCGAGATCTTCACCACCGCCGACTGCAAGACCTACTCCGGTATGCCCGGCGATGATATGGATATCGAGGGCGGCGGATATCTGTACGTCTTCAAGACCGGCCGCGCGCTGTTCGGTCAGGCCGAGGTCTGCAAATTCCAGGGCTTCCGCGATCTGCCCTTTGACTTCGGCGTCGTCCCGTTCCCCAAATATGACGAGAGCCAGGAAAACTACTCTGCGAACTCCTATCCCTCCGCACCGGCCGCATTCATTCCGGTCACCAGTCAGGACCCGAAGCACGCCGGTCTGATCCTCGACGCCATGGCTTATGAGGGTGAGCGCACCGTCCTCCCGATCTTCCGTGAACTTTCTGTCGAGCAGAAGGGTCTGCGCAACGATGACTCCATCGAAATGCTGGAAATCATCTCCGATAACCTGATCCCGCTCTACAGCATCATCTATAACATCGGTACCGACTTCCTCGATTCCATCAGCAATGAAGTCTGGGACAAGAAGGGTGCCGCCGCTTCCATCGTTGCAAAAAACGAGGACAAGATCAAGAAGCAGATCGACAAGGTCCTCACTGCATGGGCAGGAGAATAATCTTTTCCGCGATTCTATCCGGGCTGCCGCTGTCTGGCGGCAGCCTGTTTCTCTTCTTCAATACAATCTTTACAGATTTTTTCATTACGGGCTTGACTTTTTAACGAAACATGATATAATGAAATTATCCAAAAACAGTGAAAGGAATCTTTCTTTATGAAATTTCTGAACCAAAAGAATGCATCCCTGCTGCTTCTTGCAGCGCTTGCCGCATCTGTTATGGCATCCTGCGGAGAAGCTGCCGCAGACCCCGCAGTCGATAACGGCGGAAATGACGCGACGACCCCCGTCACGGAGGCGGTCACGCAGGCTCCTGCTGCCGATGTCATCAACTGGGAAGACGCCAATCTCCCGGTCAAGGACTATGGCGGAAAATCCTTCACCATCTGTACGCAGGATATCTCCACCGCCAACTACGCATGGCGTAAGCTGGTCGTCGACGGTCTGGAAGGCGAAGCACTCAACGACGCCATCTTCATGCGCAACAAGAAAATCGAGGATATTTACAATATCAAGATTGAATCCATCTATTCAAGCTCTGTCTCCAGTGATATGTCCAAATCCGTCAAGGCAGGCGACAACGCTTATGACGCCGGTTTTGACAACATCGCCAACCTCTACGGCCGCGCTCAGGCCGGAGAGCTTATGAACTGGTATGATATTCCCCATATCAACCTGAACGCTCAGTGGTGGGATGCTTCCGTCGTCCGCGACCTTTCCTATCACGACAAGCTGTTCGTCTGCACCGGCGATATTTCCCCGCTGACCAACGTCCGCGTTTACTCCCTCGTCTTCAATAAGGACCTCTGCCGCTACCTGGACCTTGACCTTCCTTATAAGTATGTCCTTGACGGCACCTGGACGCTGGATGTCTTCAATCAGTACATCACCAACGTGAACGCCGATACCAACGGTGACGGCGTCATGAACTATGACGACCGCTGGGGCTACTTCTCCCAGGACGGCAACTCCTTCATGATGTACTTTGCCGGCGGCGGTACCGTCGTTGAAAAGGATGCAAACGGTGACTATCAGGTCGTTATGAACTCCCAGAGAAACATCGAGCTCGCTTCCAAAGCGCTGGAGATCTCCATTGACAAGAACAAGACCCTGATGGCCGACAACTATGTCGCATCCAACGGCAACTCCTGGGCGGCTGCATCCTCCTGGTTTGCTGCAGGCGGTTCTCTCATGCGCGCCTCCGTCTTTGAGCCCGTTCCCCGTGACTACCGCTCCATGGATACCGACTTCGGTATTCTCCCCTATCCGAAATTCGACGATCAGCAGAAAGACTACGTGACCCTGCCCGAGGAAACCTCCGTCATGTTCGCAGTCCCGATCACTGCCAACGCCGAGTATACCGGTCTGATCCTCGAATCCCTCGCAGCAGAATCCGTCTCCACCGTCTCCGTCGGCTTCTATGATGTCTGTCTGAACGGTAAATCCGTCCGCGATGAGGAATCCTCCGCCATGCTCGATATCATCTTTGCCAACAAGCACTTTGATATCGGTCTGATCTGCAATATCGGTTCCATCAAGGATACGCTGAAATCCCTCGAAAAGAAGGGCTCCGCCGACGTCGCTTCCAAGTTTGCCTCCAATATGACCAAGGCAGAAAGTGCTCTTGCCAAGGTTGCAGACAAGCTCGACGAAGTGGAATAAAATCAAGACATAAAGACACAGCTGCCGCAGAAAAAATTCTGCGGCAGCATTTCTTTTTTCAGTTGAGTGTCCAGCCGTGATCCCCGTGATAAACCATCAGGCGTGTCATGCCTCCGTCGATGCAGATGTTCTCCCCGGTGATAAATCCCGCTTTGTCGGAACAGAGATAAAGCACCATGTTCGCAATATCCAGCGGATTTCCCACTCGCCCAGCGGGCTGTTGATACGCATCCGGTCCCTCGTAGACCCGGTAATCCGTGTCAATCCACCCGGGGCTGACGGAGTTCACCCGCACCCGCCGGGAGGGGGAAACCGCCAGGGCGTGGGTCAGGGCCGCGATGCCGCCCTTCGCCGCCGTGTAGCTTTCCGTCTGGGGCTGGCTCAGCCTGTCGCGGGAGGAGGAGATATTGACAATCGCCGCTCCGGGGGCAAAGTGCGCAGAAAACAGTTTGGAGAGATAGAACGGTGCCGTCACTCCCACATCCAGCGCATACCGGAATTCTTCATAGGAGCAGTCGTCGATGCCCCGCATGACCGGCAGCGCATTGTTGATGAGAAAATCCACATGCCCGTGTTTTGCAGTCACATGGGAGGCAAAGTCTTCCAGAACCTCTTTTTTGCTGATATCTCCCACATAATGATCGCCCTCACGGATGTCGATGATCTCCGTCACAGCTCCCGCTTTGGTAAACTCTTCCGCGATACATTTTCCGATGCCGTGCGCGCCGCCCGTGATCACAGCGACCTTTCCCGAAAATTCCATGGTTTGCCTCCGTCTGAAACGATGGTCAGATCAGGGAATACAGATATTCCGTGACTGCTTTTAGATATTCCGCTTTCGCTTTACGCAGGGGCATGGGCATACGGCGCTCGCCGGGAATCTCATAATTGAACAGATCTTTGTAGCCCACAGCCGCAAGACCGCGCATCACGCCTTCAAAGTTCACGTTTCCGCGTCCGAAGGGCATCATGTGCTGATCCTGCTGTCCTTCGTTGTCCGCAATGTGCAGCGCATGCAGATAGCTACCTGCCGTACGGATGAAGTTCTCCTGTGCATCCGCGCTGCGGTCGTAAAGATTCAGATGGCCCGTGTCAAGGCAGATACCAAGGGCAGGAGAACCGACACGCCGGATGATGTCCAGCAGCGTCTCTGCATCGTGGAATATGTTCCGCAGGTTTTCAAGACAGATGGTAACCCCGACCTCTTCCGCCGTCGGAACGATCTTTTTCAGAACTTCCGCGTTGGCCGAGAGGATCGTTTCTCTGTCCGTTCCCTCCGGGAAGGAATTTCCGTCGCAGTGCAATACGCAGTTCTTTACGCCGATCGCGGCATAGAGACGCAGCCACTTGTCAAGAATCCCCACCACATCCATGGAGGAATCGCAGAGACGGACCGTCAGCCAGAGATGCCCCTGGGGGAACGAAACGCCGTGCTCCGCAGCAAACGCGCCGAAGGCAGCGCCGATCTCCTCAGGCGTACCGGGCTTTTTGAGCAGCTCCGCGCCGTGCTCGTCGGATAATTCACAGACCGTCATGCCGCGGTCTTCCAGCGCAAGGACCATATCCTCCGGGGACAGGTCCACATCCATACTGGACCAGATGCTGAATGCAGGTGCTTTCATAGTATTGTTTCCTTTCCGTCCGGTCAACGCCGGAACCCTTTTTATTTGTTTTCAGTATAGCATAAAACCGCTGTTTTGTAAAGGCACTTTTGCAAAAGCAGGTTCTTTGTTTTTCTTTGTCGGCTGCAGTTCAGCCGAATCTCTGCTCTCGGCCTGATTTGAGTTGTTTCCCGGCTCGGTGGGGTGACCGGCAAGGGCTTTGCGGTCGCCCCTGCAGTCTTCGCCGGCATCCTCTCGTTATTTACACCGCTTATAAGTTATATTTCCGGGGGGGAGCTGATCTGTTGCCTTTGCCGCCGAGTTCTTTGTTTTTCTTTGCTGCCCGCTGTTGTATTTTTTCCAGATCTGTGATATAATGGACAAAGAGTAAGAAAACGGAAAGGACGGCCCCACCACCTTGTCAGAACACATCATTGAAATCACGGATTTTGAAGATCCGGCACTTGACGTCTACGCCCGGCTGACCGGCAATCAGCTGCGCAACCGGCTGGAACCGGAAATGGGCATTTTCATCGCAGAAAGCCCCACCGTCATTGACGTTGCCCTGCGGGCGGGCTGCAAAGCCGTGTCCATTCTCTCCGAGCGCAAGCATCTGGATTCCCAGGTCCGTCCGCTCCTTGCCCGCTGCGGCGAGATTCCCGTGTATACTGCGGACAGAGAAGTCCTTGAGCAGCTGGCAGGCTTCGCCCTGACCCGCGGCATCCTCTGCGCCATGAGACGGCCGATATTACCGATGGCAGAAGAACTGTTAAAAAACGCGTCCCGCGTTGCAGTCCTTGAGGGTATCGTGGACGCCACCAACATCGGCGCGATCTTCCGTTCCGCCGCTGCCCTCGGCATTGATGCGGTGCTCGTCACCCCCACCTGCTGCGATCCGCTCTGCCGCCGCGCCGTGCGGGTCAGCATGGGAACGATTTTTCAGGTTCCTTTCACCCAAATCGGCGAAACCAAGGAGGACTGGCCCGGAAACGGAATGAAGCTCCTTCATGACTATGGCTTCAAAACCGCCGCCATGGCCCTCTCCGACCGCTCCGTCAGCATCGACGATGAGAACTTAATGAAGGAAGAAAAGCTCGCCATCGTCCTCGGCACCGAAGGAGACGGACTGTCAAAGCAGACCATCGCCGCCTGCGACTACACCGTAAAGATCCCCATGTCCCACGGCGTGGACTCGCTCAATGTCGCCGCCGCCAGCGCCGTCGCCTTCTGGCAGCTCAAAAAGCGCTGAATCCACTTGTAAAAAATTTGTGAAATCCCCCCGCTCTCCTTGACAGTCAGCGGAAATTTTACTAAAATATAGAAAAACAAAAACCGAAAAGGACGGTATACCCCATGGCAATCAAAAATCTGATTGAAAACACCAAACAGCACGCAATCGAATACGGTTCCATCCCCTTCTGGAGCTGGAACGACCGTCTGGAGGACGGAGAACTCCGCCGCCAGATCAGCAACATGCACGAGCTGGGCATGAACGGCTTCTTCATGCACGCCCGCGGCGGTCTGGAGACCGAATACCTCTCTGACGACTGGTTCCACGCCGTGGAAACCTGCGTGGACGAGGCAAAGAAACTCAACATGGAAGCATGGTCCTATGACGAAAACGGCTGGCCCTCCGGTTTTGCCGGCGGCAAACTGCTGGAAGACGCAAAGAACCACGCGACCTTCTTAAAGTATGAGACCAGCGCAGAATACCCCACCGGCGATCATAGCCTCGGCGTTTATGTTCTGAATGGCACCACACTCACCCGCGTCAAGGCTCCCGTGGACGGTGCAAAGGAATATATCGTCCTCCGTCAGGGCTGGGATTCCTCCTTCATCGACGCACTGGATATCACCATCACAAAGAAGTTCCTGGAAGCCACCCATGCCGAATACAAGAGACGCATGAAGAAAGAGGATTTCGGCGCAGCGATGCCCGGCTTCTTCACCGATGAACCCCAGTATTACCGCTGGGCGACGATATGGTCCGATACCCTCCCCACCGAATTCTATAACGCTTACGGTTATGACGTTTTCGATAAGCTCCCCGCCCTGTTCATCGACTTTGACGGTGACAAGGAGTTCCGTTATGATTACTGGAAGCTCTGCCACAACCTGTTCGTCAACCACTGGATCCGCCCGGTCTATGAGTGGTGCGATGAGAACGACTGCCGCCTGACCGGTCACGTGGTCGAGGAAACCAGCCTTTCCGGCCAGATGTGGTGCTGCGGCGGCGTCATGCCCTGCTACGAATACGAGCACATCCCCGGCATGGACTACTTAGGACGCGGTCTTGCCGATGACGTGGCACCCAAGCAGCTCGGTTCCGTCTGCGCACAGCTCGGCAAGAAGAAGGTCCTCTCCGAGATGTTCGCCTGCTGCGGCTGGGATGTCACCCCCACAGAGCTCAAGCGTATCGCTGAGCTGCAGTATGCCGGCGGCGTCAACATCATGTGCCAGCATCTGTACGCATACTCCATCCGCGGTCAGCGCAAGCGCGACTACCCGGCAAACTACTCCGAGCATCTGCCGTGGCAGAACCAGATGAAGCAGTTCAACCACTACTTCAATAACCTCGGCTATCTGCTGGCCCAGGGCAGCGAGGCTGTCAATACCCTCGTCATCCATCCCATCCATACGGCGTATCTCGATTTCAAGCGGATGAACGACTATCCGTCCGTCGAAGCGCCGGAAAAGGGCTTCCACGCACTGTCGGATGCGCTTTCTCAGGCGCAGATCCCGTATCACTGGGGCGACGAAACGATGATGGCGAAAATGGCGTCGGTCGAGGGAAAGAAGCTCCGGGTAGGGCTGTGCACCTATGATTTCGTCGTCGTGCCGGAAACGGAGACGCTGGATGCTTCCACCGTTTCGCTTCTGCGGCAGTTTTATGAAAACGGCGGTAAGGTCTTCTGCTTCGGCAAACGTCCGGACCGCATCGACGGAAGAAAGGCAGACCTTTCGTTTGTAAAGAGCAGCTGTACGCTTGCGGATATCGCCGAACGCGTGAAGGAGGAGGCTGTGAAGAGCCCCG
>JAKSPR010000127.1 GCA_024404655.1 Clostridia bacterium
ATATCCGAAAACAGAATGGAGAGCCGATTGTGAATCAGAAATTCTTTTGCGCAGCGCTTTGTCTTGTGCTGCTGTTTTGTGTATGCTTCCTTGCGGGCTGCGGGGACAAAACCATCATTACTTCCCCGATGGATGCCAAAGTCTCCTTTGCGCCGACGGTCTATCTTTCGGACGGGGGCATGATCCGGTTTTTATATGACTGCGAGATGGACATGCTTTCGACCTATGACGGCTACGACATTGCCGCACTGTACTCCGGCGGAGACTATTCTCTTGTCGTCTCCTACGCCAAGGGCATCGTGAGCCGCGGGGACGCGGATGAAAGAATCCGGGCGGAGTTTGAAGGCTCCGGCATGGAGCTATCAAAGCATACAAAGAAAACCGACATTTCCGGTCATCCCTTCCGCCGGGCGGAGATCACAGTCTCTGACGGCAGTGTCGGTGCGGTATGCTACGGCAGCACAAAGACCGGATTTGCGGAGATCTATTATATCGTTGCTCCGGGTGCGCCGGATGGAACCCTTTCCCATGTGGAAGAAATTCTCTCCACCGTGACCCTCGGCGAATACACCGGAGAGCAGAACGAAGACATAAAAATCTTTTATGACGGTTCCGTCGGCTGAACGGACCGGAAAGGAATACAAAACCATGAAAAAGCAGGCTAAAATCGTAGTGCTGGGCAGCATCAACGTTGACATTTCCGCACGCACGGGCGTATTTCCCCAGGACGGCGAGACGGTTTCCGGCGAATCCGTGCGCATCGGCATGGGCGGCAAAGGCACCAATCAGGCGACCTCTGCGGCACGGTGCGGCGCTGAGGTCGTGATGATCGGCAGACGCGGCAACGACTTCTTTGCGCGGATTCCCGAAGAGCATTTCAGAAACGAATCCATCCGTGCGGATTATGTAAAGACCGATATGGAAGTGGGTACGGGCAGTGCGCTGATCGAAGTACTGACCACCACCGGCGAGAACCGCATCACGGTCATTCCCGGCGCCAACCACAGAATCGAAGAAGCGGACATTCTGGCAGCGGAAGCGGAAATCGCATCTGCCGATGTACTTCTGACCCAGATGGAGACCAACGCCGATTCCATTGAAACATTTCTGAAACTGGGCCAAAAATACGGCAAGCCCGTGGTGCTCAATCCCGCCCCGGCTCTGCCGATTCCCGAAGACTGGTATCCGATGATCGACACCATCACCCCCAATGAAACGGAAGCATGCTCCTATACCGGCGTAACGGTGGGCAGTGAATCCTCTGCAAAGGATGCGGCGGATGCGTTTGCCAAAAAGGGCGTGAAGCATGTCATCATCACCTGCGGCTCCAAGGGTGTCTTCTGTGCGGATTATTCCGGGGAGAAGCCCTTCTTCTGTCAGGTTCCTACCAACCGGGTACAAGCGGTTGCCACCACCGGTGCAGGCGACGCCTTCAACGGCGCTTACTGCGCTGCCGTCGGTGAAGGCATGACGATGCTGCAGGCGTGCCGTTTTGCCTGCTGTGCGGCAACCATTTCCGTGACCCGTCCCGGCGCTGCGGACTCTATGGCAAAGCGGGAAGAAGCGGATGCGGTCTATCAGTCCTACTACGGCTCCGACAAATCCATCACCGTTCCCGCCATGGGACTGGCAAAGCGGCTGGGCGTCTTCTGGCGTGCGCTGGAAGGGACCGGTGCCAGCGGCATCATCACCGAAGCGGACGTCCGCCGGGCGGCGGCAAAGAATACGGCAGAATAACGGAGGGCACTTTTATGGATACGGTTTTACAGCCCATGCGTCTGGAATATCTCACGCTGCGGGAAGACCTTGCGGCCCGGGCAGGACTGCTCGCCGCGCGGTTGGAGAAGAAAGAATACCGTCCCGAAACGATTCTTTCCATGGACCAGGCCGGATGGCCCGGCGACTGGGAAGGACGGACGATCCTTGCCCTGGTGCTCCTTGCCCAGGCGACGAAAAAGGAGCCTGCGTACCTGCACAAGATCGTTCGTGCGGTGCTTGAAGGGCGCAACGAGCGGGGGTATCTCGGTCACATTCTCCCCGACGGCGAAGCGGACGAGCAGCAGCTCTCCGGTCACAGCTGGCTGATGCGGGGTCTGATCGCCTATTATCAGTACACGGGCGACGAATCCATCCGGGATGCGGTCGTCACCATCGGCCGGAATCTGTTTCTGCCGGTGAAAGTGCTTTATCCCTCCTACCCCATCAAACCGGAAGAACGTGTCTACGGCGGCGGCGCTGCGGGTAACGTGGCGGGCATGGTGGGCGGCTGGCACATCTCCACGGACACGGGCTGCGCCTACATTCCGCTGGACGGCGTGAGCGCGCTCTATGAGCTGACGGAAGACCCGGAGATCGGTGCTCTGCTGGACGTCATGATCGAAAACTTCTTGAAGATCGATTTTATCGGCATCAAAGCCCAGACCCATGCGACGCTGACAGCGACGCGGGGCATTCTGCGCACCTACACGGTCACGGGCAAAGGGGAATACCTCGACGCGGCGAAGAAGCTCTTTGCGCTTTATGTTGAGCACGGTATGACGGCGAACTACGCCAACTACAACTGGTTCATGCGTCCGGAGTGGACAGAGCCCTGTGCCATCATCGACAGCTTCATTGCGGCGATGCAGCTCTACTCTGCCACGGAAGAGCGGGATTATCTGACTTATGCCCAGCGCATTCTTTACAACGGCATGGGATTCGGTCAGCGGGAAAACGGCGGCTTCGGCTGTGACTGCTGTCTTGGTGCCGAAGGGGAGCCTGACAACCACATTCTGCAGGTGAAGATCCCGGAGGCCTACTGGTGCTGCTCCATGCGGGGCGGCGAAGGCTTATCCGCGGTGGGGCGCTATGCGTTTCTCTGTGACCCGGAGAACCGGATGCTGACGATCCCCTATATGATCTCCGGCGAAGCGATTCTCGGCTTTACGGAAGAAGAGCTGTGCATCCGCACGGAGACCTCCTATCCCTACAGCGGAAATTACATCTTTGCAGTCGAAGAAGAAAATCTTTCCGAGCCTGTGACGGTCTGCGTCTATCTCCCGGATTCCGCCGCGAAAGTGGTATGCACCGGGGCGGTCTACGAGCAGTCCGGCGGGATGCTCTATATCGAGCTGCAGCCCGGATGCAAAGGCTTTACGCTGACCTTTGATCTTCCCGTGACTGCGGAAACGCCCGTGGGTGCCCACAGCGACAAGTCAAGAAAAGGCTATTTCAAGGGCAATATGATGCTCTCCATCCCCGCAGAAGAAACGGAGCAGTTCCCCTCCCCCGATGATCCCCGTCTGGTTCCCCTCTACGACGCATACGAAAACGGTCATGCGCCGAGACAGGTACTTTTCAAAGTCTGAAAACAAAAAGGAATCCCGTGCAAAGATGGTGCCCGTACTTGACTTTGCACGGGATCTGTGTTATACTGGACACGGAATCTATTTCCGTATATCAATTATTTTAAGGAGGCTTTTTCCTATGAAAAAGTATGTTGCTGAATTCATCGGCACGCTGGTTCTCGTCCTTTGCGGATGCGGCACGGCAGTTGCCTGCGGCGGCTTCACCGGCGGTACCGGTGCAGGTTACCTCGGCGTTGCTGCCATCGCTCTGGCATTCGGTATGTGCATCGTTGCCGGTGCTTATGCCATCGGTGATATTTCCGGCTGCCATGTCAATCCTGCCGTTTCTCTGGCTGTGCTCATCAAGGGCGGCCTGACGGTCAAGGATTTTGTCGGCTACGTCATCGCACAGATCCTCGGTGCCTGCGCAGGTTCCGGTATTCTTGCCGTGATCACCGCGACCTCTGATCTCTCCGGCTCCGGTGCAAACGGTTTCGGTGCGGCAAGCGGCGTCGGCCTGAGCATGGTCGGTGCGTTGGTCGTTGAGATCGTTCTCACCTTCATCTTTGTCATGACCATTCTCGGTGTTACCTCCAATGAGAAGACCGCGCCTCTGGCCGGTATCGTCATCGGCCTGACCCTGACTCTGGTCCACCTGATCGGCATCCCGCTGACCGGTACCTCTGTCAACCCCGCAAGAAGCCTCTCCGCTGCCATCTTCGGCGGTGCTGACGCCCTTGCACAGGTATGGGTATTCATCGTGGCTCCCCTGGTTGGTGCTGCGCTGGCTGCGATCGTACATAAGGCGCTTTACGCAGAGAAGAAGTAAGATTTTCAAAAAACGTAATACAGAGACAGCCCCCGGAGTTTTCCGGGGGCTGTGTGTTATTTTTCTCTATTTTTGGGGCATCCCGCGCTCGACGGCGATGGCGACAGCGGCCTCAAAATCGCGTAAGGGGAGGAAGAAATACGCTTCTCCGCCGTTTGTACCGGAGAACGCGGTTCTCGATTCGGTCATGGTAGAGAAATACTGTCCGTCGTGCCAGAGCTCCAGCGGATCGAAGATATATTCTCTCTGGAGGCTCTCTGCGGCTCTTGCTGCGCAGCCGCAGGCGGCGGCGTCAACGAGGATCCTGTTGATTTCCACAGCGAAACGTTTCTGGTCGGCGGTATTCGGGCGGTAGGAATCGACAAACGGGCGGTTACAGACATTGCGGTAGTAGGTTTTCCAGTACGCCGCGGACTGTTCGCCCTTCTGGGTGAGCACCCACACACGTCTGCCAAGCAGATATGGGAATTTCCGCTCTCCCACATTTGCTCTTGCAATCATGCCTCTGCGTTTTAAGAGTTTATCGACGCTGCGGCGGAATGCATCGGTCTTTCTCTGGGACAGCACGGGGAAACGGGTAAAAGAATCATAAAACGCCGACAGCTGGACGGAAGCGGCAGGGCCGCTGGCGTGTTTCAGCATAGCGATGAGAATCTGCTCATGTCTGCGCAGTTTTTTTGGATCAAGATCTCGTCTGGGAGCTGCGCGCATGCCGTCGCCGCGGAGCAGGTCCTCTCCTGCGGTCTGGCTGAGGGCAACAAGACCCCGGCGGTTCAGATCAAGGAGTGTTGCCGTGAAATCCGCAACGGCTCTGCGCTCGGCGGGGACCATGCCGACGATCTCCATGAGGCGGAAGACCTCGGCCGGGGACAAGCTGTCCTGGGGACGCATCGTGATACCGTCGGGCACGGGCTTCGGGCGGAATCTCCGCAGTACCCTGCGTCTGTCGCGCCGTACCGCACGGTCGAGCCGTCCTGCAGGGCGGAATATATAAACTGCCAGCAGCATTGCCACGCTGACAATGAGTGCAAATGCGGGCGGAGTGAACACTGCCATAAGCAGAATCAATCCTGCAATGATGACTGTCTCGCAGAATGCGAACAGAAAGAACAAACGGATCACTTCCCTTCGATTCTATATTATAGCCGCAATCGCGGTTTTTGTCAACCTCTGTCGTTCTTCAATCACGGAAACTGATAGTCCGGGATTCTGCTATTGTTTTTTCTTATAGCAGCTATCAGGAATCCGGCTACCAGAGAGAATATCAAAAACCACAAAAACCTTGATTTTCATGGAAAAATTGAGTATAATAATATATAGATGTGCGATTCTGCACCTCCATCCTCTTTTATGCAAATGAAGAAAGGAACAATCAAAGCTATGTTAAACGCAATCGTAGGCATCAACTGGGGCGACGAAGGCAAAGGCCGTATGGTCGACCTGCTGGCTGAACAGAACGAGATCGTCTGCCGTTATCAGGGCGGCAACAACGCCGGTCACACGGTCGTCAATCATCTTGGCAAGTTCATTCTGAATCTGCTTCCCTCCGGTATTTTAAGACCCGAAGTTGTCAACATCATGGGCAACGGTATGGTCATCGACATGGAGCATCTGGTCAACGAAATGAAGCGTCTGACCGACAAAGGCGTCTCTATCACTCCCGCGAATCTGAAGATCAGCGACAAAGCCATCATCTGCATGCCCTTCCACGTCCTTCAGGACGCATACGAAGAAGAGCGTCTGGGCAAGAACGCATACGGCTCCACCAGACGGGGTATTGCCTATGTCTACGGCGACAAGTATATGAAGAAAGGCATCCGCATGGGCGATCTGTTTGACCGCGAAGCGCTTGCCGCAAAAGTCGAATCCGTCATGGAATTCAAGAACGCAACAGTGGAAGGCATCTACAAGAAGCCCGCTCTGGCTGCTGCCGACATGATGAAGTGGCTGGACACCTACGGCGACATTCTGAAGCCCTTTGTCTGCGACGTCAGCGTCTATCTGGAAGAAGCATGCAAAGCCGGCAAGAACATCATGTTTGAAGCTCAGCTGGGGGCGCTCCGTGACATCGACTTCGGTATCTATCCGTTTACCTCCTCCTCCTCTACCATTGCTGCCTATGCTCCCATCGGTGCGGGCATTCCCGGTCACAGACTGGACAAGACCCTCGGCATCATGAAAGCATACTCCACCTGTGTCGGTGCAGGTCCCTTCACCTGCGAAATGTTTGGTCCGGAAGCGGATGCTCTGCGTGAAGCAGGCGGCGAGTACGGTGCTGCTACCGGCAGACCGAGACGTGTCGGCGGTTTCGACGTAGTTGCCTCCCGTTACGGCTGCCGTGTTCAGGGTGCTGACGAAATCGCACTGACCAAGCTGGACGTTCTCTCCTACATGGAGAAGATTCCGGTCTGTGTTGCCTACGAAATTGACGGCGAGCGTGTGGACGAGTTCCCCACCGGTGCAAGACTTGACCGTGCAAAGCCCATCTACGAGTATGTTGACGGTTGGAACTGCGATGTCTCCGGCTGCCGCAAGCCCGAAGATCTGCCCGAAAAGGCACGCGAATACGTTGCGTACATCGAAAAGATGACCGACTGCAAGATCAAGTATGTCTCCGTCGGTGCAGAGCGCGAAGCCTATGTAACGATGTTCTGATTCTGATACAGCAAAAAATGACCGCAGGGTTTCTTTGAGACCCTGCGGTATTTTCATATCAGAACGTGGTATAAGGGAGCAGCGGGTGTCCGCCGATTTCAAAGAGGTAATCTCCGGAGCGCAAGAGCTTTACGAGTTCCTTTTCGTTCTGCGGGACCTCCTTGACGCGCATGGAAGCGACGCCCTCGTGGCCGTCGTGGTGGAGGTCCGTACCCACGGTGATGATGGGGAACTTCTGCTCTCCTGCGTACTTTGACGCGACGGCGACGCGGGAATTATGATTGGGGTGCATATTGAACGCCTCGATACCGTCGAGGTATTCACTGGGCATGAGTGTCATATTATTCCGGAACGGGTGTGCCTGGAGGATGACGATATCCTCGCTATGGTAATCGTGGTAAAACTGTTCGAGGGTGATATTGAAGCGTTTTGAGCACTCTCTGAGCATCTTCTCATCACAGCCGTACACAAGATAATCATTATAGTTTTCATCGATACGGAATTCTGCGCCGAGGAGGACGGTCATGCCGACCTTTTCTCCCTCCTCCTTTGCCTTTTTGAAGTCATCGAGGTAAGCGGCGATGGGGTCCTCTGCCTTCATGAACGGGCCGCCTGCGTAAAAGTGGTTCGTAATGACGACGCCGTCATAATGTTCCTTATGGAGCAGGGCGATGAGTTTTTCCGGCGGGAGTTCGCTGCACGGGGAAACGGGGGATGTATGGGCGTGGATCTCCATTTTCTTTTTATAAGAAGAAATGAAGTCTGCTGCGGATTGGGGTAATGTATAGCTCATGATGAGGGGTCCTTTCTTTTTTTGAAGGGGAAAGATAGAAAAAGGGGAAGTTCCTTTTCTGGGGTTGATGAAAAGACTTTTACCTTTTCTCTTTTTCTCTTGAAAAAAGAGAAAAGGTAACGAAAAGAGAA
>JAKSPR010000128.1 GCA_024404655.1 Clostridia bacterium
CGACTATATGTCGAAGATCAAAAAGTCTGAAAAAGCCGTCAATAAGGCCTTTGATAAGCTGATCACCGCATACGAAAATAACAACTGATTTTCCACCAAAAAAATCCTATGGATTGTGAGGTATTAAAAATGAAAAGATCCCTTTCGTTTATCCTCATTGCCGTTTTATTAGGAGTATTTTCCATATCGGCATCGGCAATCGCCCTCGGAACTGTGATAGGTCACACGCTCTATACCGATATCGTCGCAGACATCGACGGACATCCGATCCGTTCTTTTAACGTGGATAATCACACGGTCGTCGTCGCAGAAGACCTGCGTGCCTACGGGTTCGACGTGATCTGGCACGCAAAAGAACGCTGGCTTGAGATCGTCCGTCCGGTCAAGGACGGCGAACCGAAGACGCCGAAGGTCTATCCGGATTACAAGCCGTCCGTTCCTGCCGGAAAGATCGGAACACCTGCACACAATATTCTCTATACCGACATTGTGACGACGATCGCAGGCGACAAGGTCGAGAGCTGGAATATCAACGGTGAAACTGTTATCCCGTTCCGTGAGCTTGCACGGTACGGACAGGTTCTGTATGACAATGATTCACGGCGTTCCATGTTCGTAACCGAAGCCTACAAGGTCTTCGCGGGCGGTCACGCAGATGAGCAGGTACCTGTCATGACGTGGCAGGGAAAATCGGAGACAACGGAAAACAGCATGACTGTCACCCTGACCGTAGGAAATGATACAGACGATTTCGAGAGCTTTTTCGGCAATGACAAAACCGATGTCAATCTGGATTTGTTCTGGACCATGAAGACGTCCGAACAGGGTGCAAGTGTATCACTGGTTTTCTATCCCGGGGAGTTCCGGACGCAGAAAACACTGCGGGAGAATTTATTCATAACACTGAATCGTCTGCCGATTCCGTCCACAATGGATAACTATGACCTGACAAACAGTCCGGAAGTACGCAAAGCCGTCGCCCGTGTGTTCCAGGTAACGCTGAATGGTAAACCTGTGAGCGGCAATCTCTTCAGTGCCGACGGAAACGGACACAGTGATTTCATATTCCGTTTTGACAACAAATTTTCGGTGAAAGCCGGAGACATTGTAAGCATTACGGTGCTTTCAGATTATTGATGTGCCGCAGATTGACACCGCAGAAATCTGATCGGCTTTTCCTTGACTGTACGCAGCGTATACGCTATAGTTTCAGAATACTGAGTGATTCGTTCCTCTTGCTGTGTCATCGGAATTTGCGGAGGTTTTTATGAAAAAAATCATATTCTGTACCGATTGTGATTGCTGTAATACTTATGCTTCTGTTTTTTCCGATTCCGAAAGGTACTTATGATGACGGCGGGACAAGGGACTTTGATGCTTTGCTTTATAAGATCGTTATATGGAATAAATTCCAAATAGAACAGAATGCAGACGGATCAGGTGGAGACATTCAGACATATCACAAAACATCAGTCTTCGGGTTCCCTGATAATTTCAAAACGATTGATGAACTGTGGAAAATTGAAAGGAACGGCCGCTGATACATAGGTTTTTTCAAACGTTCCCGTAATTCATCTTCCTTTTCGATCAGGATTTCATGGTTAAAAAAGCGATACCGTAACCATAACAATTTTTATTGGTTAAGTTGAAGCATGAAATAAGCCATCCGCAGGTTCTTTCCTGCAGATGGCTTTTATGTTATGTGAAACTAAAACCGTCTGGAACTTCCTCCGCCGCCCGATCTTCCGCCGCCTCCGCTGCGGGAACTGCTGCTGCCCGAGCTGCTGTGGGAACTGCTGCCGGAATGATAGCTTCTTGAAGACGAGGACGAGTCATAGCTGCTGTCGCTGCCGCTTTTATCAACGGTCTTTGTGGTGATCGCCCAACCGATGAAGTAGAAAAGCAGAATGCCGAAATCCGACATATAAAGCATCAGCAGATCCATTTCCGGCATGTACGCTTTCATAAGGTAATGTCCTGCGAACGGCGAGATCAGACAGCTGATGATACCGATCCAGAAAGACGGGATCAAAAAGCCCATGATCAGTCCGACGACAAATCCGATGCCCATGGCAATCATACCGACGGTGTTGCTGTCTTTGTTCCACGGTACGTCTTCCTTTTCCTGTGGGAGCGTTTTGAGTACAGTCGGTGCGCTGCTGCCCACGTCAACACCGTATTCGTTTGAGCTTTCAGCAAGTACAGCGTCGAAGCCGTTCTTCATACCTTCATCCCATTTTCCATCCCGGAAATAAGGGATCATGTAATCATCCTGAATCCGTCCGCTTTTCGCGTCGTTGATCACGCCCTCCAGACCGTAGCCGATTTCCATGCGGCAGGCGCGGTCATCAAGGGACAGAAGGATCAGTACGCCGTTGTCTTTTTCCCGGCTGCCGATCCCGTAAGACCGGAACATCTCTGTGGCGTATTCTTCAAGATCGGCTCCCCCTAAACTCTGTATCGTGACAATAACGACCTGTGCGCCGGTCATGGCATAGAGTTTATCGTTGACGCTGACAATGTATTCTTCTGTCTCCTCCGACAGAATGTCCGCAAGGTCATTCACATAGAACAGGCTGTCAGCTTCCGGGATATCATAAGCGGAAACAAAGAGACTGTTCATCACGAATATGAGCAGCAAAGCGGCTGAGATGATCAGCCTCATCAGTCTTTTAATTGCCACTGAAATCTACCCCCGGTACCGCATGGCTGCTCTCCGACGCTTCAAAATACTCCGCCGGATCAAATCCGAACATGGATGCAAAGAAGACACCCGGAATCCGTCTGATCATACCGTTATAGGATTTTGCGATTTCATTATAGTCTTTTCTTGCTACCGCAATCCGGTTCTCCGTGCCTGCAAGTTCGTCCTGCAGCTGAATGAAATTCTCGTTTGCTTTCAGATCCGGGTAGTTTTCCACGATGACATTGAAGTTCGACAGAGCCTGCGTCAGCGCTTCATTGGCATCCGCGGTTTCTTTGGCACCGTGAGCATTTACAAGCTTTTCTCTTGCTTCTGTGATGGAGTTAATGATCTTCTCTTCATGCTGCATATAGCCTTTGACGGAGTTCACAAGATTCGGAATCAGATCTGCTCTGCGCTGCAGCTGGGCTTCAATGTTGGAATAAGCGCTGTTGACATTTTCCTGTTCCGAGACCATACCGTTATAGGTGGAGACGGGAATCGCTATCAGGATCACGACAATAGCGATGATTGCAATCAGTACACCTTTTTTCATCGGTTCATTCCTCCCAGTCCTTATCTTCATAGATCAGATACGGTTCAAAATCCTCATGGCGCATGTCGATGATGGCCTTCATGTGATGACCGAATTTGGTTTCAAGGTCTGCCTGCGCCTGATCGAACCTGCTCATGGGATAGACCATGGTCGGGATGTGCATATAGTTCCAGCGGCCTTCAGAGAGCATCCGGGCTGCGTTTCTGGCACCCTTCAGGGAGAGTTCCGTTTCTCTCGGATGGGTGCTCAGACAGTCGATGGCACGGACGTTGAGCAGCTGCATGTCGATGAGACGCTTTTCACCGGTATGATAGGCACCGATGCAGAGCTGACCGCACTGCTTTGTCAGCCGTGCAGCGAGGTCCAGAGATTCGTTGGTCTCGCCCCATTCCATGACGACTTCAAAGCCCTCAAAGCCGTTTGCCAGCTTTTCTTCCATTTCCTCGACAGAGTAAACATAGTCCGCTCCGCCGTACTTTTTCGCATTATGCCGGGACTGGGGACGCATATCCACCGCTGTGACAATCGCCCCGCGGAGCTTTAACAGGGAAATAGCGCCGCAGCCCATATAGCCCGCACCGACGACACAGACTTCGGTGCCCGGCATGGAAATCCGCGCTTTGCTGACTGCACTCATCATGCAGGAAAGGGGTTCAAGCAGAATATCCTCGTCCGGCACATTGTCCGGCAGGACGATGACGTTTTCTCCGGGCGCTGTGACAACATATTCGGACATACCGCCGCCTCCGGGAAGTGAACTGCCCCACCAGCCGCTGACATGGTCGCCGACTTTGTAACCGCGGACATTCTTTCCGACGCATTCAATGATACCGAGGGGTTCATGACCGAAAGCATCACCGGCCTTAGCCGTTGCCCAGCCGTAGTGCTCGGACATACAGACACCCATGTATTTGGTATGAATGAGAATCTGATCATCATTCATGACCGGCATGGGAAGCTCTTCAAAAATATTATGACGGGGACCTGCTGCAACAATGTGTTTCATAATGTTAGACCCTTTCCGATTATATAGTTTGTTGTATTCAGTATAACAAATAATGAGGGTTCCGACAAGTCAGAATGTCAGAAAACTGCGGCAAAAAATGTCAGATTCCGAGATAAGCGCGGATCGTCGGAAGCATCTCCAGACACTCGTCATAGCCTTCATGATAAAGTGCGCCCAGCTTTTCAAGGTCGCTTTCCACCCGGGAAACTTCCACATGCTGTTTCGGTGCGATCCGGAGAAGGCGGCCGTCATGATGGAGCTTTTCAATTTCATCGCACTGGGCGTTATAGCTCTGATTGCTGACGGCGAGGCTTTCGGCAAAAGCAGGATACCGATGATAGACAATATGTGCTGCCTTGTTGTATTTTTCGGGTTTGCGGAAACCGGATTCCCGTGTGCGGATGACGAGAATTTTTTCAAATCCGTTTTCAAGGGCAAAACGGTAGGGGATTTTACAGGCGCAGCCGCCGTCCATATAGGGCTTGCCGTCGATCATGACGGCGGGGGAGATGAAGGGCATGGTAGCGGAGGCTTTGATGGCGGCGACGATATCGGAACAGGAACCTTTCTCAAAATATTCCTCTTTGCCGCTTTCACAGCTTGTGGCGACAGCAACAAGACGTTTGGCAGGATCAAAGAAACGTTCCTTGTCAAGTTCATAGAAAATGCCGCGTTCTTCCGTTAAGAATCCCACATCGAGGATGCTGCGGCTGTGGAAAAAAGCCTTTGCTCCCACATAACGGGAATCATGACGATAGGTCAGATTGATGCGGGCGGAGCGTCCGATCTGACCGGAAACATAGTTCATCCCGGCAAGGGCTCCTGCGGAGACGCCGACGGTACAGCGGAGGTTGATGTCGTTTTCCATCATACAGTCAAGGAATCCCTGAGTATAAAGTCCCCGGAAGGCGCCGCCCTCCAGAACCAGACAGCCCTCGGTGATGATGTCGGAAGCTGTCTTTTGGGGCAGCTCATTCAGTTTGGAATATGGTTTGTGTTTCATAAGCTCGTTTTCGTCTTTTCATAATGGAAACAATATCTTTATGGAAAGTATATCATAAAATGACAGATGTGTCAACGGATGTTGACACAAAAAGAATACTTGACAATTCCTGCTCTGCATATTATAATGAAACAAAGAAAGCGAGGGTGATTTTATGATCGACACAATTTTTGAAAGGATTTCCTTTATCAAGCCGGACAGACCTTTGAAAAGGGAGTATACCGGGGAAAACCTTGCTCCCATGTTCCGGAAAAAGGTGAATATTGCAAAAACGGGGAATGCCAGACTTTATGTCTGCGGTCTCGGCTACGGGTATTTTTATGTAAACGGGAAAAAGGTCACGGAGGACGTTCTTGACGCGCCGGTATCGGACTATAGGAAGACCCTTTGGTACCGTGAATATGATGTGACCGCCCTGCTTGAAGAAGGGGAAAACTGCTTCGCCGTCTGGTGCGGCAATGGCTGGTATAATGAGGAATTCAAGACCTCATGGAATCATAACGAAGCGGCATGGCGCGATGTGCCGAAGTTCATTCTGCGTCTTGATGTGGATGGAGAAACGGTCCTTGTCTCCGATGACAGCTGGAAATGCCTGCCCGAGGGACCGATCACCTTCAATGCGCTCCGTTCCGGTGAATACTTTGACGCACGGCGTTATGATGAAGCATGGAATACGGCAGCGTTTGACGACAGTGCATGGGAAAATGCGGTCAGAGACACGAACCCGCCGACGGGTGTATTCCGTCGCTGCGACTGTGAGGGGATCTGTGAGGCAGAGATTTATCCCACGAAGTCCGTTCTGAAAACCGGGGAAAAACGGTATGTTTATGACCTCGGACAGAATATGTCAGGATATGCAAGAATCATAGCAAAGGGCAAAGCCGGACAGGTCCTCACCATCCGTTATGGAGAGCAGCTCAAAGAAAACGGCGAGCTTGAACTCAACAACATGACCCATCATTATAAGGAAAGCCCGTTCCAGACGGACAGGCTGACCCTGTCGGGCAAAGCGATCACATGGTCGCCCCGGTTCTGCTATCACGGTTTCCGCTATATCGAGGTGGAGGGAATTGAGGCACCGGAGGAAATCAACGTATCCGGCGTCTTTGTCCACCAGAGCGTAGAGATGCGGTCATCTTTTGCCTGCTCCGATGGGTATCTGACAAGTCTTTTCCGCATGGGGCAGTATTCCACATGGTCGAATATGTTCTATATGATCACAGACTGTCCTACAAGAGAGAAGCTTGGATGGGCCAATGACGCGCAGAGCTCTTGCGAGCAGATTCTGACCGATTTCAAGGCAGAACATGTCCTTGAGAAGTGGCTCTTTGATATTTATGATGCGATGCGTGAAGACGGTGCTCTGCCCGGCATCATCCCTACCGGCGGATGGGGCTATACCTGGGGCAACGGCCCGGTCTCCGACGGTATTCTGTTTGAAATTCCTTATAGAATCTATCTCCACACGGGCAATGCGGAGCCGCTCCGCCGTTCACGCCCGTATTTTGACCGTTATTTTGCATATCTTGTGACCCGTGAGGAGGAAGACGGCTATGTCCGTTTCGGTCTCGATGACTGGGCAAGACCCTCCCGCAGAGAGGGAAAAGAAGAAAACGTCGTTCCCTCCGCTTTCATCAACACGGCGCTGATTTACCGCTTCTATGAAATTGCAGCGCTTGCCGCCCGGCTGGATGGTGCTGATGATGAGGTATACTGTGCGGAAATGCAGAAACGGAAAGAGATGCTGATAAGAGACTTCGTCAATCCCGACGGCACCTGCACCGTACCGCGGCAGACTGCGGTTTCCATGCTCATTTACTATCATATCTGCGAGGATACTGCACCGCTTGCAAAGCAGCTTGCATCTCTTGTGGAAGCAGCGGACTTCCATCACGACTGCGGTATGGTAGGTCTGCGCAGACTGTATTATGCCCTGAACGCCTGCGGGCTGGAAGAATACGCCTATAAGATCATCACAGCCGCAGGATATCCGGGCTACAGAGAATGGGTGGACGGCGACGCCACGACTCTGTGGGAATACTGGGACACCATCCCCCATGCGGACTCCAAGAATCACCAGATGTATTCCGATTTTATGTCGTGGATCATCAAGACCATCCTCGGTATCCGCACGGAGATCACTGCACCCGCCTATGAAAGTATCCGGATTACCCCGCATTTTCTCCGCGCTCTTTCCTATGCGTCCGGTTACGTCGATGTTCCGCGGGGACAGGGAAAGATCGCTGTCTCGTGGAAAAAGTTCGGCCTGGCAGCGGAACTGCAGATCACCATTCCCGAAGGCATCCATGCGGAATACGACGGACGGGAGCTTCATGCAGCACTACGGCGTGGGCAACATCGTGCGTAACAACATCTTTGCCTGGAACCGCGAGGTCGGCGCGATCCGGTCCCGGCGCGAGGAAGTCGACGGCGTGCCGTGCGGGTTCCATTTCCTGAACAAC
>JAKSPR010000129.1 GCA_024404655.1 Clostridia bacterium
CTGGCTCCGGTGACAACAGCGATTTTCATTTCGTTTCTCCTTCGCCGAGAATTGCATAAAGGATCCGATAAAGGCTTGCCGCATCCTCCGGTTTCAGATGAATACAGGAGGACATCTGCATGGGAATATCGGCGGCTTTTTCTCTCAGCGCCATTCCTTCCCCGGTAATGCTGATATCCAGAAGACGCTCATCTTCCTTGTTGTTGGAACGGGTGACAAGGCCCTTTTTTTCCATATTCTTGAGCACCGGCGTCAGGGTACCGGAATCAAGAAACAGCAGTTTTCCAAGATCCCGTACCGTGATGGTTCTGTGTTCCCAGAGCACCATCAGACAGATATACTGGGTATAGGTAATATCCAGTGCATCGAGATAAGGCCGGTAGCGCTTGGTAATCTCGCGGGATGCGGCATAGAGGGGAAAACAGAGCTGATTTTCAAGTTTCAGCGCATCGTAGTTCTTTTCCATAGTCAAACAGGTGATTCCTTTCACAAAAGGGGATTCTTACTTCTTTGCAGCGTAGAGTTCAGCGGCACGGCGGAGGACATCCTGTGCTTCGCCGGGGATTCTGCCAAGTCCATCGGGACCGACATTGATCAGATAGTTGATGCCGTATTCATTCAGACGCAGACGGTTGTCTACCAGTTTTTCCGGTGCGACCCAGTTGTGGTCACGGTAGGAGTAGCCCCAGGAATGGTTCAGCGTGCAGGCGGACTCATAAAGACCATAACGGCTTGGCTTGAAGCCGCCGATGCCGCGGTAGTCGATCTTTGCAGGATCAACCTTGGACATGGCGTCCCACGCCTCATGGCTTGCGGGGATTTCGTTGTCACCGAGGGAAACATAGTCATAAGCACCGCCGCCCAGTCTGGAGTTGACAAGACAGTCCGGCTGCAGACGCTTGACGGTCTCATAAAGCCGCTTGCTCTGCTCTTCGGTAATGGTCATGGGTACGTCGAACCAGGTGAGCAGTACGTCGCCGTAATTGGTCATCAGTTCTTCGACCTGCGGAAGAATCTTATTTTCAAAGCAGATGGAGAAATTCTTGTCGGAAATATCCGGATAGTCCCAGCTGTTATCCCAGGAGACACCGGAGCAGGGGATGTGGCGGGAGAGATATCCGCCGCCGTGCTTTTCGTGCCAGTCAAGGTCCTGAGAATAGTAGAAACCGATTTTCAACCCGTGCTTTGCGCAGGAATTTGCCAGTTCTCCGATGATATCACGTCCGAAGGGCGTTGCATCCACCACATTGTAGCGGTCAACCTTGGAATGGAACAGTGCAAAGCCGTCATGATGCTTGGTCGTGACGACGATATACTGCATGCCGCAGTCTTTTGCAAATTTTACCCATTCGTCAGCGTCAAAATAAATCGGATTGAACGCTTTTGCAAGCTGTTCGTATTCACGCTCGGGAATTGCGAAGTAGGAGCCGATCCATTCGGCATAATCGCTGCTTTTTTTGCCGCGGTATTCGCCCGCGAGCAGGGAATAAAGACCGTAATGGACCATCATGCCGTAACCGGCTTTTTTGAAGAATTCGACATTATTCATGAGCATTTCCTCCGGACTGATTTTGAATTTTTATTTTACAAACGCATCGTCTGTAAATCCGTTTTTGCGAAGTACCTTTTCCGGCTGGGACTGGACACCCACAAAGGTGAGCTTGGCGTCCTGTTTCTTTGCTTTTGCAGCCAATGCACAGACATTCTTTGCGGCGGTTGCATCCATGGTGGGAACACCGGAAAGATCAAAGGTCACAGTTTTAGCAGCAGCAGGAAGCACGAAATTCATTTTGTCGGATGCGGCAAAGAACATGGGACCGGTGACAAGATAGGTAACCTTTTCGTCTTCTTCCTTTGTTTCGATCTCGGTGACGTCAGACATGCGCTTCATGAAGAGCAGAGCGGAAACCGCAATGCCGGCAGCAATGGCGACGACCAGATCAAAGACCACGGTGAGAACAAAGGTCAGGACAAGTACAAGAATGTCAGCCAGCGGTGCAGTCTTGCACAGATGGACAAAGGTACGCCATTCACTCATGTTGTATGCAACCATAAAGAGGATGGCGGCGATGACAGGCATGGGAATCCATGCGGCATAGGGCATGAGCAGGATCAGAATGAGGAACAGGAACACCGCGTGAACCATACCGGCAATGGGGCTTCTGCCGCCGTTCTTGACGTTGGCAGCGGTTCTTGCAATGGCGCCGGTGGCGGGAATACCGCCGAAGATACCGGAGAAGATGTTGCCGACACCCTGAGCGATCAGCTCGGTGTTGGAATTGTGCTTATCTCCGATCATACCGTCGGAGACAACGCAGGAAAGCAGGGATTCGATAGCCGCAAGAACAGCAATGGTCACAGCACTGGAAAAGAGCTTTGTGACAGTAGACAGCTCAAAGGCCGGCAGGGAGGGCATGGGAGGGGTTCTTGTAATGGTATAAAGATCACCGATCGTATTGCAGGTGAGAGGCGTGAACTTGACGATCACGATACCGACAATGACCGCAATCAGAGACGGCGGGATCTTATTGACATATTTGATCTTCGGCAGGATGATGAGAATGGCAAGGCTGATACAGCCGACAACCAGAGCCTGCCAGTTGAGGGTGCCGAAGGAATGGACGATGGCTTCCACTTTTTCCGTGGTCTCAATGGGAGCAACACCGGGGCCGAAGGTCAGGCCGAGAAAATCCTTGATCTGACCGATGAGGATTGTCACGGCGATACCGGAGGTGAAACCGGTCGTGATGGTACAGGGAATATATTTGATCAGGCTTCCGCAGCGCAGAAGACCGAGGATCACCAGCAGGATACCAGCCATGATGGTAGCGATGGTAAGGCCGCTGATGCCGAATTCAGCGACGATTCCGGCGACGATCGTGGCAAATGCCGCGGTGGGACCGGAGATGTTGACACGGCTGCCGCCGAGGGCTGCAATGACAAAGCCTGCAACGATGGCTGTATACAGACCTTTTTCAGGGGAAACGCCGGATGCAATGGCGAGGGCGATGGACAGGGGGAGCGCGATGATGGCAACGATGATACCGGCGATGATATCCGATACCAGCTGCTTTCCGGAGTAGGATTTCAGTGTTGGGATCAGCTTGGGTTCAAATGTTTTCATGGAGTTCCTTGTAGTCATGGAAGCAGAATCTTTCAGGTGCTGCTTTTTGTGGATTTTGTCGTTCTATGGCGGCAATAACTATAGTATATCACGAATTCCGTGGGTTTGTCAATAGAAGTTGCACGGTTAAAAGTTTATATTTTATTCATATTTTTATAACAAACAATCGCAGGAGGATTGCTATAATAATCTAAACAAATATTCATTAAAGGAGATATCATTTCATGGGCATTATCATGAGATTTCCCGGCGGGCTTTCCAAAGCTCTGACCCTGAGCTACGACGACGGTGTGGCGCAGGATATCCGTCTTGTCGGAATCATGGCAAAACATGGCTTGAAGGGAACCTTCAACATCAATACCGGAACGATTGCCAAAAAAGACGCAGTCGGGGGCGGCAGAATGAGCGACGCACAGCTGATTCCGCTCTACCGTGATTCGGGCAATGAAGTAGCTGTTCACACGTATACCCATCCGCATCTTGAGGCCATGAGCGCGGTTCAGATCACAGAAGAGGTCCTGCGTGACCGTGCCGAGATCGAAAAACGCTTCGGAAAGATCACCCGCGGTATGGCATATCCCTACGGCAGCTATAATGATACGGTCGTAGATTGTCTGAAGGCATGCGGCATTGTTTATTCCAGAACCACTGTCAGCACAGGAAGCTTCGGTATTCCCACAGACTGGCTTCGGATGCCTGCTACCTGCCATCACAACGACGGCAGACTGATGACGCTCTGCGAGAAGTTCACGACCACTGAGCCGAGACCTCATGATCAGCCGTGGCTGTTCTACCTGTGGGGTCACAGCTATGAGTTTGACAACAACGACAACTGGAACGTCATTGAAGAATTTGCCGAGAAGATCGGCGGCAGAGAAGATGTATGGTACGCCACCAACATTGAAGTCTACGATTACGTCAAGGCATACGAAGCTATCCGGTTCTCCATTGATAAGAAGACCGCAGAGAATCCCACATCCATCGACGTTTACTGCATGGTTGATGGAAAAGCGGTAAAGATTCCTGCCGGTTCCACAATTACCATCTGATCCTGCAAAAAACAATCCGGTCGCTGTCGGTTTTTATCCGGCAGCGACCGTTGCTTTTTTATTTCTTCTTATTGAGATGATAGATCGGCAGGAAAGGAATGATGATCGGTGTTTTGTCAGCATACGCATTATATACAGGATCGGCACCGTAACGGCCCATCTGCCGTTTTTCAAGGCGCTGTGCGCCGTTGAACATAATATAGACAATGCAGATATAGGCAATGACGGCGATCACCCACTGGGAAACAGCTTTGTATGCGGTGATACCGGAAATGAATACGCCGGTCCAGAAAATGATCTCACCGAGATAGTTGGGGCAGCGGACGATTCTGTAAAGACCCTTCATTGCCACCATATCGGGATTTTCCTTTTTCTGTGCGGACTTCTGACGGTCTGCAGCAGATTCGAGAATCAGACCGCAGATGGAGATCACCATACCGATGAGGGGCAGAACGATATCCGTGCAGCCGTTCATATAGCGGTACAGCATCGGGCTCAACTGCATGGCGTACAGCACAGCGACACAGAGCCAGATGGAAACCATGACAAAGACAGGCAGTCTGTCCTTGTTGCCTGTGACCTCCTTGAAGGTCTTCTTATAGCTGATGGACTTGATCTCACGGATGAGAAGGAAGCCGGAAAGCCGCGCACCGTAAGCAATGAACAGGATCATCTGGAGCACTGCAAGCCAGAGAATGCTGCTCCCCCAGCCTTTTGCAAGTACCAGAGCGAGAACAGCGATACCGCCCCCTGCAATGGCAAAGCCATAGCCGATAGAAAGGAAGTAAACGTACTTATAGAAGCCGACTGCACAGAGAACCGCACAGACAGCAAACAGAATACCGAGATAAGAAAGTCCCATCGTGTGCCTCCGTCAGTTCTTTTTGAAGCTCTGTTCAATGTAGGCTTTGAAGGACATATCGCCGTGCACGGTATCCCCGACCATTTCCTCGGTCATGGTCCACTTGCCGAACTTGATGACGCCTTCCTTGCCGTTCTTCTTGCACTTGTTGACAAAAGCAAGCACGTCAAAGAGCATGGCAGGAGCGCGCTTGATAACGGGTTCTTTTCCGGCAGCAGCAAAACACAGCCGTGCGATTTCCTCATAGGAATAGGTTTCCTTGCCGCCGACATTGTAGGACTTGTTTTCATCGGTCATGTGTCCGACGATGAAGTCTGCAAAGTCTTCGGTGGAAATGACATTTGCGTGGATCGGCTTCTTGCCCAGCAGCGTGACCTCTCCTTTTTCGATCATCGGGCGGAAGACCTTGACGATATCATAGAAATATCCGGTGGGGCGGTAGATGACATAGGTCAGACCGCTCTTTTTCAGTTCTTCCTCAAACATGGCTTTGGCGTGGAGCATGGGAATATGCGGCGCCTTGTCGGCTTTGATGACAGAGACAAAGGCGAAGTTCTTAACGCCTGCCGCCTTTGCTTCGTTCAGAAGGTTGAGATTGCCCTGATAGTCGATATCATAAGCGCTGACGACCGCGGAGGCTTTGGTAAGTCCGATGGTCGTAACGACGACATCCGCACCGTCGCAGAGGCCTTTCATGGTCTCGGGCTTGGTGGCGTCGATTTTGTGGAAGGTATAGTTTCCGTTGAGACCCAGGTCTTTTTCGATCATATCAAGAGCCACAACTTCATGACCCTGGGCAAGGAGCGTTTTGAAAACGTCGGCTCCGAGATTTCCGTATGCACCTGCAAGAACTACTTTCATATTGTCAGATTCCTTTCTGTATGTCGTACTTATTATTTCTTCTTTGCTTCTTTTTCTTTTGCACGCTTATCGTTGATGATCTGCATGTGCTCCGGGGTGATGAGAGTGACACCGTTTTCCTTTGCCCAGTCAACGCAGCCTTTCAATACCAGCGGCAGGAACACACGCGGGACATTGAGGATGGTTTTCAGCGCGTCGTCCGTGAACTTGACAACATCGTCGGCGCGGTCAGCGGCATAACGGACGGAATCCAGACTTGCTTCTCTGACCTGCAGAAGTTCTGCACGCATTCTGCGGGACTTGTGGAACCAGAAGTTCTTGGAATCCCGGTAGCCGTAGTCAACGGGCAGAGAGGGGAAGTCCTTGGCACGGACGCCCTTGATGATTGCATCCGAATACTTCTTCTTCATGAGGATCTTGTCGATTTTCAGAATGAAATGCGCACCGAATTTGCTGGTGATACCGTTGAAATCATGATAGGGCCCTTCGTAGCCGTTCAGCTGGCCCGGAACATCACGGTCAGCACCGTCAAGAGAACGCATCCATGTGCACTCGATAACTTCAATGGCATCGGTCATGACCATCGGACGCTTGTCACTGGGATCTGCTTCCTCGCAAAGTCCCGTTTCCAGTCTGAACTTGCATTTCGGCATCTTCTCGGAGGGTTTATCACCCGGCCAGGACAGCTTGACGGCTTCCGCAAAGTTCTTCGGGTTGTCGTCGATGAAGTTCAGCGCGCATTTGCCGGTGCGCAGAATGTTCTGTGCCGTATTGGAAGAATTGCGGCAGGAAAGCAGCATGGCATAATAATCCTTGCCTGCGACATAATAGGGCTGAACGAGGGAATAGGGACCGAGGTTGGTGGTGCCGTCTTCACAGAGAGTACTGATCAGAACGGTGGGCATGGGGAAAAACAGGGAGGTCTGGTAGAAATTATCTACGATGCGAAGGTTTTCAAAGCTGCTCATGGGTCATTTCTCCTTTGGATGATAGAATTTTTATAACAGTTTCAGAAGAAGGGGGGACAAGGTCTCATACGGAACCCCGGTATTGGTCCAGCATAGGAGGGATTCCGCGAGAAAGTCTGCGCTGAATTCCGGGTTTTCACACCCTCTGCGGGTAAGGAACTCACAGATCGGTGTGGAAATGCTGCCGCGCAGTCTGCTGTGGTACTGCATCGCGGCAGCGGGGAATTCTTTTTTTGCCAGTTCGTCGGAAAAAAGTCCGGTGTGTTCCCGGCCGAATGTCTGCACCGCCTGATAGATCACGCGGAAAAACGCATCGGGATCGGTCTCTGCTTCTGAGGCGGATACGATCTCTTTCATGACATCGGTCCAGTCGGTCAGGAGAATCTGGGCGATCAGTGATTCCTTGGAAGGAAAGTAGTTATAGACGGTCCCGACAGCAATTCTGCAGGAGGATGCGATGGAGCGGATCGTCAAAGCGGAATATCCGCGCTCGGATAACTGCCGTCTCGCTTCACAAAGCAGCTGCCCGCGGACGTCATCTATGATTTTCGGCAATGGATTCACCTCACTTTTTCATTATATAAACAAGATCATCTTAAATGAACGTGTTCACATAAATATGATACATGAAAAAAAGTATTTTGTCAAGCACTTTCACCATGTTTTCTGAAAAGAAAAAATGGGGCTGTCGCAAATGCATTAGAGATGCATGAACGACAGCCCCCTTAATACTTCAAAGTAAAAGCAAAGCAAAAAAAGCAGAGACATCACTAAAACAGGCAAAAAAACGCAATGGCAAAAAAG
>JAKSPR010000013.1 GCA_024404655.1 Clostridia bacterium
TCCGCGTCTGTCGTCTGACCGCTCCAGAGTTCTGTCATGGAAACAGGAGCAAAAATCTCCGCATCTGCCAGAGAAATCGTGATCTCACTGTCCCCGTCACCCACATTGAAGACAGCCAGATAATCTCCGCCCTCCGCATCCTGCGCAGTCCAGAGAATATGCTCGGTGCCGCCGATCTCCCTGCGCCAGAGAGGATGCGCGTGACGGGAATTTCTGTGCATGCCGAGAATGCCCTCATTTGTCAGGAGTTCCAATGTGAACGCATCGTTCTTTGTCAGCTCTCCGCCGATCATGAGAGGAGAACGCACGATGCTCCACAGCGTCATCATCGTCATGAGCTCATCTTCCGTAAAAGCTGTCCACGCATCCGGATCCTGAACCTGACGGATTGCACCGACCGGCAGCATATCCGCATCCGGCCAGTGACCTGCACCCGCGTGGATGCACCACTTCTCGCACCGCTCAAACATGGCGTAAAGCAGCTGCCAGTTGTCCCAGAAATCGTCCGTGATGCGCCACATATTGGAAACCTGTTTGTATAGCTCGGCTTTCTCAAGAAGCGCGGCACCGGGGGACAGGCTGAGCACCATATCCCGTCCGCAGTCCTTGAGAGCCCGGGAGAGCATCACAAGTTCGCCTTCTTCATGAGGCAGCTCGCGGCAGATATCGTCGCATTTAATGAAGTCCACACCCCAGGAAGCATAGAGGGCAAAAATACTGTCATAGTATTCCTTTGCGCCGGGGCGGGTGGGATCAACACCGTACATATCCGTATTCCATGCGCAGATGGAGTTGGTCTTTGCAATATCCCGTGCAGTCTTGTCCGTACCGAGGATCTTCGTCCCGCGGTGGACTGCCTGCCGCGGAATACCGCGCATAATATGAATACCGAATTTCAGTCCCAGAGAATGGACATATTCCGCCAAAGGCGCAAAACCCGCGCCGTCCTTTGCGGAGGGGAAACGGTTCTCTGCAGGAATCAGACGGGAGTATTCATCCATGTTGAGCTCCGTAAAGCGGTTGTAGTCGTGGCTCTTTGCATTCGGCTCCGACCACTGGATATCGACGACCACATACTCGTAGCCGTAAGGTTTTAAGTATTTTGCCATGTATTCGGCATTTTTCCGCACGGTGGCTTCATCCACCGCTGCACCGTAGCAGTCCCAGCTGTTCCAGCCCATAGGAGAAGTTTTTGCAATCATTATTTTTACCGTTCCTTTCTCAGATCGTATTTGTTATTCCAGCAGAAGTTCCCCATTTTCCAACCGCAGCTCCGCTTTCCAGGCTGAAACCGTGCCCCAGTTCACATCTGTCTCATCGGCATCCCAGGCATGGAAGAAAAGGTCAGCCGTTGTATCCGAAGTCTGTATCATAGAGCAATGTCCCGCACCTTTGACAAGAAGATTCCGTCCGAACAGCGGCGCATCGCACTTTTTCCAGTTCTCCGCTATCATGGGGTCGTCCCCTGTCAGTTCCAGTACCCCGATACAGTAGTGCTCACACCAGGAACCGGAGGCGGAATAGGTGACAAAAATTCTGCCGCCCAGTGTACAGGCGTAGGGACCTTCATTGATAAACGGCGATTCCGGTTCTCCCGTTGCCCCGCGCTTTTCCCATTCATATTCAGGGCAGGAGAGCAGAAGCCGCTCCCCTTCGATCGTACAGGGAGAACTCATTTTCGCAAGATACAGATTCTGTGCCACATTGATGTCTCCCTCCCAGCCGGACCAGAGAAAATAAAGCTGTCCGTTGTGGGAGAATACTGTTCCATCAATGGCCCACCTGTCCGTGGGATCTGTGAGCTTCCCACGCAGCGTATACGGTGCCAGAGGATCCGCAGAACCGTTTTCCAGAACATACATCCGGTGATTTTTGTTGACACCGTCATCACAGGCAACGTAAATATAACACTTCCCGTCAATAATATGCAGCTCCGGTGCCCAGAGTTCCTTTGAATACATCGTTCCTTCCGGCGCTTCATAGACCCGGACAGGTTCTGCATCGGCAAGAGCTTCTGCTGTCGGGGCGGCGTAGATGACAATACCCGGCGTCCCGCCGTTTCTGGAACATGTGAGATAATACATGCCGCCGTGATAAATGATATCGGGATCGCGGACAACAAAACGGGTCTTTCTGTCAATGAGTTTTTTCATCGGTGTCCCGCTCCTTTCCGTCAGAAAATCAATGATTCAGTGCTGTCAGCGCGGCTTCCAGTGCGGTGAGCTCTTCTTCTGCCGTTGCCCAGCTGGTAACAAACCGGATAACCGTGTGGTTCTCGTCATAAGCCTCCCAGAAACTGAACGCAATAGTCTCGGAGAGCTTTTTCATCTTCTCGTTTTCGATGATGATGAACTGCTGATTGGTAGGAGATTCCATAAAAATGCGGCAGCCGGTCTTTACAAGGATATCTTTCAGTTTTCCTGCCATTTCCATGGCATGACGGCTGATCTTAAAATACAGATCATCGGTAAACAGCGTATCAAACTGAACGCCCAGTACTCTGCCCTTGGCCAGCAGCGCACCGTGACGCTTGACGGTCGTCATGAAGTGCGCAGGCATATTGTTTTTGGTAAAGACGATAGCTTCCCCGATCAGCGCACCAACCTTGGTGCCGCCGATATAAAACACATCCGTGTGCTCGGCAATGTCCGCCATCGTCATATCGCAGGCCGGACTTTCCAGACCGTAACCCAGCCGCGCACCGTCAAGGAACAGCGGGAGGTGATAGGATTTGCATATCTCATGGAGCGCTGTCAGCTCTGCCTTGGTATACAGAGAGCCGGTTTCCGTGGGATAGGAGATATACACCATGCCCGGGAACACCATGTGATCATGGTTGTCATCCCCGAAAAACCGGTCAAGAAACGCTTTCAGAACGTCTGCCCGGATTTTGCCGTCTTCACCGGGAACCTGCAGGACCTTGTGTCCGGTACCTTCGACAGCGCCCGCTTCATGCTGGCTGATGTGACCAGAATCAGCGGCGACCACGCCTTCATATTCATGGAGCATCGCACGGATGACAAGGGAATTCGTCTGCGTTCCGCCGACAGCAAAGGTGATCTGCGCATCGGGACAGCCGCAGGCCGCACGGATTTTCTCTTTTGCGCTTTCGCAGTAGGGGTCAAATCCGTAGCCGGTACAGGGCTCCATATTGGTTCTGACAAGAGCGTCAAGCAGTGCAGGATGTGCACCGCGATTATAATCGTTGTCAAATGAGATCATGATAACTTGATTCCGTGCAGTTCTGTTTTGCTGAGTTTGACGGCAGCTCCCCCGCAATGGTCGCACCGAAGATGCAGAGAATACCGATAATCTCTGCAATGCCAAGCGGTTCTTTCAGGACAGTCACGGAGAGGATGACCGCAACCATGGGGTCGATATATCCCATGAGCGCTGCAGATTGTGCGGGCAGCTTTCCCATTGCGCCGAAATACAGCGCATAGGCAATGCCCGTATGAAGGACGCCGACGATGCATACCATCAGAATGACAAAGGGTGTCAGATCGGCAATGGAAGGCTTTTCCGCAAGCAGTGCATAGGGCAGAACCACAACCGCCGCAAAGAACAGCTGCATCACGGTTTTATCATAAGCCGGAACCTCCCGCAGTTTCTGATTCAGAAGGATGACAGAGGCATAGAACACCGCAGCCCCAAGACCAAAGAGGACACCTATAGTATCTTCCCCGCCAAGGCTCCCGCCGAATACTCCGGACACACAGACCATGCCGAAAGTCGCACATCCCGCACACAGGAGCTTCCGCAGGGTCAGCCGCTCTCCGAGCAGCGGGGAGGCCAGGATCGCAATGACCGGGGCCATATAGTAACACAGCGTTGCGACCGCAACTGTGGTCCGCTCGTATGCTTCAAAAAGCAGAATCCAGTTGATGCCGATAGCCGCGCCTGAGAGAATAAGATATCCGGCCTTTCTGCGGATCGCCGCAAGATCCGGTTTCTTTCTGATGATCAGAAGGATCACAAGAATGGATGCCACACCGATAAAGCCGCGGGCTGCAGCAAGCGTAGCGGAACCTAACGGAATATAACGGCGGAATATGCCGATACTGCCGAAAACGATCATCGACAGTGCCATGGATACAGCGGAAATCATACGTCCGTTTTGCTGTTTCATAAACTTTTGGATGTTGGCTCCTTTCCGCAGAAGATCGACAAGGATAGTTTACCATATCAGCGCACCAAAAGCAAGACATTTTCCGGCTTGTATGGACCATTTCATAAAATTCCGTCGTTTTCCGAGATTTTTCACACAATACTCTTGCTTTTTTCATGCAGAACGGGTATAATTATCATAAGAGAAAAGTATTTCTATGCTTTTCCATCTGTGATTCACACATACGGAGGATTTATTATCATGGGAAAGTTTGTTATCAGCGCAACCAAGACCGGTTTCAAGTTCAACCTGAAGGCAGGCAACGGTGAGACCATCGCCACTTCCGAAGTTTATACCACCCTCGCAGCATGCGAAAACGGTGTTGCATCCGTTCAGAAGAATGCTCCCGTCGCAAACGTCGAAGACCAGACCGTCGAAGGCTTCGCCACCGAAAAGTGCCCGAAGTTCGAGATCTACACCGACAAGGCAGGCGAATTCCGTTTCCGCCTGAAGGCTACCAACGGTCAGATTATCGCAGTCTCTGAAGGCTACAAGGCCATTGCCGGCTGCAAGAACGGCGTTGAATCCGTCAAGAAGAACGCCGCTGACGGTACTGTCGAGAAGAATCTCGAAGCATAAGAGGCTCCTTCATGGATATCAAGGAACAGATTACCAAAGCAGTCGCCGCCATTCAGGCAGACAAGACCCTGCTGACCTCTTTCAAGACCGATCCGGTCAAGGTCATCACAAAGGTCCTCGGTGTCAAACTCCCCGATGATGTCATGAACAAAATCGTGGAAGGCGTCAAGGCAAAAATCACCGCAGATGATGCCAAAGGCATGATCAACGCCATCGGCGGACTGTTCGGAAAGAAATAATCCCATAGAAACAATGTCCCCGGAACTGCTTTTTCACAGTTCCGGGGACGTGCTTTTTATTCGTAGTCCGCATCTATCTTTGCGTTATATTCATCCCACATCTGCGCAATGGCAGCGAAGTCTTCCTTTCCAAGAGGACATCCCTCGGAGCCCATGAGAGAATAGAGATCCGGCACACCGGTCAGCTGCTGGGACAGGAGCCAGCGCATGGAATCCCGTTTGCTTGCAAAGCCCGCATTGTCGGTATCAAGCAGCACCCCGGGCATGGCGATGGAGAACAGTCTTGCACGACGCTCCAGATCTTCCCTGTTGTTGCGGTTCTTCTGCTCATAGTCATGCAGACGTGCATGATCGCAGACCGAGGCAAAATAGGGATGGCAGGGAGAGGCATTGATAAGCGCATCAGGCTTGATGGATTTGGCCGTTTTGTAGATCTTCTCCATCAGCTCATAGAGCAGCTCTACACCGTATTTGCCGGAATAGGTGTGAACCTTCCGGCCGATCGGGATATAGAACGCAAAATCCAGCTTGAAACCGTCGCAGTTATAACAGCCCTCATCCGCAGAAAGCAGTCTGTGCAGTACTTTGTCAAGATGTGCAAGGAATGCGGGGTGAGACGGGTCATAACGGATCTCGCCCTTATCGCTGATAAGACACGGCTGATCTTCCCAGCCTTCGGCGTCCCATAATTTGAACCATAGAAGCGTGCGCAGTCCCTCCGCATGGCGGCGGTCGATAAACGCTCTCATATCGGCAAACTGCTTCGGATCCGCTGTGGCCGTCGCATATTTTTCCTGCCACTTGTCGTCAATGATCAGGGTCGTCGGATGCATTTCATAGGCACGCATCTTTTTCAGCAGCGCTTCATAGACTTCCTCCGTTGCCAGACGTGCCGGGCGGCAGCCCCGTTCCACACCGAGGATGCAGTGCCCGATCCATCCGCACACCATAGGACCATACCAGAACCGCGGCTTCTTTTCTCCGGAACATCTCTTTGCAATGCCGGAGGAGTAATAATAATCGGAATAGAGCTTCATGACGTCCCACGGGTCCTCGCCGCCGAAGCCGATGATATACGGCGCTTCCCATGTGCCGTCCACCGTCTGATGACCGCTCTGGTCGGTTGTCAGCTTAAACGCCGTGCGGAAACCGTTGCGGCCTACCCGGTAGTCGAACGCGTTGAAGTTGTGCTCTCCGCGCTTTGCCACAAGACCGAGGCCTAGTCTGCGGGCGATCCCTTCACAGCGGAACGCATAGCAAAACATCGGCGGAACCATGAGCACCGACCAGCGGTGACAGTCAAGGCTCGCCTTGAAGGTATAGTCTTCATAGTCATACCACGAAATGCAAGGGGTAAAGCCTTCGGAAAACTCATATTCACTGCCCCATGCTCCGGAGCCGGTATCGCCGGAGAAATACTCCACCCCGTCCACACGGCCCCGACCATTTACAGTCACGGTGTATGTAAAGCGCAGATGATCACAGGTCAGCGTATAGACCTTATCCCAGAGCGCACTTTTATTTTTCCAGACAAAGACTGCCTTTTTTGCCGTGATCTCGGCAGATACCATCGCGGGGATCGACGGTTCCGCATCGATCCGGAAACCTTCGTCATCATCGTTTGTCATCGGGACCGCGGAGCGGACGTCGAGGACGGCAAACACGGTATTTTCGATCAGCACCGACAGCTTGTGACCGCGGATATCAAGACCATAACCCGGACAGCGTACCGCATAGCTGCCGTCGGGATTGATTGAAACTCTGTTCTGCATAAACGCATCATTTCCTTTCTCATAAAGAGTCTTTTGTCATCATTTTAGCAGATTTGTCCCGGCTTGTCAATTCCATTTGCAAAAAGAAGCACTGATTTACCGAAAGAAGCTCTGATCTGCGCCGTTTTGTGCAGAAAAACAATTTTGTTATAAGAATTTTTTCAAATCCGTTGCAAAAAACAGCCTTATGCGTTATAATTAGGTAACACCAAACCACCCGGAGCCCTCCCGGGACAGGGGAAAAGGAGTGAATCACGAATATGATCAAAACTGCACTGCAGCTTTATTCCGTGCGCGCAACTCTTCTCGGGGACCTGAAAGGCCATCTGAAAGAGATCCGCGCCATGGGTTACGAAGGCGCAGAATATGTCAATTTCGGCGGTGACAGCGTTGAGCGGATCGCCGAGGAAATGGGCAATGCCGGACTGGAAGTCTTTTCCATCCACACGGATATCAATGAGATGATCCGCATGGATGAAGCACAGCTCATCCGTTACAAGGAACTGGGCTGCCGTTATATGCCGATCGGCTGGCTGCCGGAAGACCGTCTCGCCGGCGGTCCTCTGTACAGCGAGACCCTCGATACCATCAAAGCCTACTCTGCCCTTGCTAAGAAACACGGTATTCAGCTGCTCTACCACAACCACGATTTTGATTTCGTCATGGCAGGCGACCGTCATCGCCTCGATGTCCTCTATGCGGACACAGATGCAGAGGTGCTCGGTGCCGAGCTTGATACCTGCTGGATCTATTCCGGCGGCGAGGATCCTCTCGCTTACATGAAGAAATATACCGGCCGCTGCCCCGTTCTTCATCTGAAGGACTGCGTCAAAGAGGGTGGACGTTCCGGCTTCCGCGCGCTGGGCGAAGGCGTGCTTGATTTCGCTCCCATCGTATCCGCAGCAGAAAGCCTCGGCGTCAAGTGGCTGTGCGTGGAACAGGACGAGCCCAGCCCGGACCGTACCCCCATGGAATGTGCAAAAATGAGCATGGAGCATCTGAAAGCGCTCCTCAAATAAAACCAATATAAAGGAGAATCTATTATGTTCAGAATCGGACAGGAAGAAATCGACGCCTGCAGACGTGTCATTGAGAGTAAAAACCTTTTCAAGATCAACGGCGGTGTACAGGAAGTACACATGTTTGAAGAAGAGCTGAAAGCCAAAGTCGGCACAGATTACGCCATCTGTATGACCAGCGGTAAGGCAGCTCTGATCTCCGCCCTCATCGGTATGGGCATCGGCCCGGGCGATGAAGTCATCGTCCCCGCTTACACCTACATCGCAACCGCCATCGCTGTCACGGCTGTCGGTGCAATTCCGGTCATCGCCGAAATCGACGAGACCCTGACCCTCGACCCGGACGATGTGGAAAAGAAGATTTCCAAGCACACCAAGGCCATCATCCCGGTCCACATTCAGGGTTTCCCCTGCAACCTTGATAAGCTCACTGCCATCGCAAAGAAGCACGGTCTTTATCTGCTTGAGGACGCATGCCAGTCCGACGGCGGTAAGTACCACGGCAAGTACCTCGGTACCATCGGTGATGCCGGTGCCTACAGCTTCAACTATTTCAAGGTCATCACCGCAGGTGAAGGCGGCGCACTGGTCACCAACAACCGTCCCATCTTCGAGCGCGGTCTGATCTATCACGACTCCTCTGCTATCGCATACTTCGGCAATCAGCTGGAAACCGTCGAATCCGAACAGTTCTGCGGTACCGAGTTCCGTGTCTCCGAGTTCACCGGCGCGATTCTCCGTGAACAGCTGAAAAAGCTGGATTCCATCATTGACGACCTGCACAAGAACCGTGCATACCTCAAAGACAAACTCTCCGGACGTTTCAACTTCATCAAATCCAATGACTTTGACGGCGACTGTGCAACCACCCTCGCCCTCTGGTTTGATACCGCAGACGAGGCCATTGCATATCAGAAACACATCGGCGGAGGTACAAGACCCATTGAAACCGGCAAGCACGTCTATTCCAACTGGACACCCATCATGCAGAAGCACGGTGCGTTCCACCCGGCATTCGACCCCTTCAAGATGGAAGCAAACCAGGGTCTCAACATGAACTACGCACCGGATATGTGCCCCAAGTGCCTTGAATACCTCTCCCGTGCCGTTTATATCGGTGTTGACCCCAACATGAACGAAACACAGCTGGATGATTTCGCAAAGTTCTTACTGAAATAATAGCCGCAACAAACATAACAGCCGCAGGCTTTCGCCTGCGGCTGTTGTTATTTTGTTATGATTATTTGAGCAGATCTTCAACGAACAGTTCTCTCGGACCGTCGTTCTTCTTCGGCTCTTCCTTGGGCTGGGGATTATCTCTCTGCGCAAGGAACTTGGGAGCGACCTGGGGGAACAGTGCATAGTCAAGGACATCTTCCTCGGACTTTGCAAAGGCCTTGGTCTCCTCACGGTAGTTCTCCATTTCGGGCTTCAGAAGGTCAGCCGGACGGCAGGAGATGACTTCTTCGGGAGCAATGCCGGCCTTTGCTCTGACTTCCTCATTGACGGGAGCCGGATTCTGACCGTATTCGCCGCGGAGCAGACCCTTGGATTCCTTGGAGACCATCTTGTAGCGTTCACCGCTGAGCACGTTCAGAACGGCCTGGGAACCGACGATCTGGGAGGTCGGGGTGACCAGAGGCGGATAACCGAAGTCCTTGCGGACACGCGGTACTTCTGCAAGAACGTCATACAGCTTGTCCTCTGCCTTTGCCTGCTTCAGCTGGGAGATCAGGTTGGAAAGCATACCGCCGGGAACCTGATAAAGCAGGGTCTTGGGGTCAACATTGAGGACCTTGGGATCGAGAGTACCTTCTGCCTTCATCTTGTCTGCGACACCGCGGAAGTGCTTTGCGACCACGGAGAGCTTCTCAAGATCAAGACCGGTATCACGCTCGGTACCCTTCAGGGTAGCGACCATAGCCTCGGTGGAAGGGTTGGAAGTACCGTTTGCGGAGGGAGACAGCGGGCAGTCCACGATATCAACACCAGCCTGAACAGCCATGAGGTAGGTCATATCGCCGGTACCGGTGGTGTTGTGGGTGTGCAGGTGGATCGGAACGGTGATCTTTTCCTTCATTGCCTTGACAAGGGAGTATGCGTCAAACGGCAGGAGCAGGTTTGCCATATCCTTGATACAGATGGTATCTGCACCCATTTCTTCCATCTGACCGGCCAGTTCAACGAAGTATGCTTCGTTGTGGACAGGGGAGATGGTGTAGGAAATAGCAGCCTCGACATGTGCGCCGTACTTCTTTGCCGCGGTGACAGCCGCCTTCATATTGCGGATATCGTTCAGAGCATCGAAAATACGGATGACGTTGATACCGTTCTTGACGGATGCCTTGATGAAGGCATCGACAACGTCGTCTGCGTAGTGCTTGTAGCCCAGAAGGTTCTGACCGCGGAGCAGCATCTGCAGGCGGGTGTTGGGCATGTTCTTTTTGAGGACGCGCAGTCTCTCCCACGGATCTTCACCGAGGAAGCGCATGCACGCATCAAAGGTTGCACCGCCCCAGCATTCCAGAGACCAGTAACCGATCTGGTCGAGGTCATGCAGAGCAGGGAGCATATCCTCCAGCTTCATACGGGTAGCAGCCTGAGACTGATGCGCGTCGCGGAGGATGGTATCGGTAATGAATAACTTCTTGTTTTCCATGATAATGGTCTCCTTTCTTTATCAGCCGAAGAGAGACAGGAGCACGCCTGCTGCGATTGCGGAACCGATAACGCCTGCGACGTTCGGACCCATAGCGTGCATCAGCAGGAAGTTGGAAGGATTCTCCTTCTGACCGACGACCTGGGAAACACGTGCTGCCATAGGAACGGCAGAAACGCCTGCAGAGCCGATCAGCGGGTTGATCTTCTTGCCTTCCGGCAGGAACAGGTTCATGAACTTTGCCAGCAGCACACCACCTGCAGTACCGCAACCGAATGCAACGACACCCATCAGGACAATCGCAATGGTCTTGAGGGACAGGAAGGTTGCAGCAGTAGCAGTTGCACCAACGGAAACACCGAGGAAGATCGTGACGATGTTCATCAGTTCGTTCTGTGCGGTCTTGTTCAGACGCTCAACAACGCCGGATTCCTTGAAGAGGTTACCCAGCATCAGGCAGCCGACCAGAGGAGCGGCAGAGGGAACGAGCATGGCAACGAATGCGGTGACGACGATCGGGAAAATGATCTTCTGGGTCTTGGTGACAGGACGCAGACCGGACATAACGATCTGACGCTCCTTCTTGGTGGTCAAAGCCTTCATGATCGGAGGCTGAAGGACGGGAACCAGTGCCATGTGGGAGTAAGCTGCAGCGGCGATCGGGCCAAGCAGATGAGGAGCGAGCTTGGAGGTGACGTAGATGGCCGTAGGACCGTCCGCACCGCCGATGATACCGGTGGAAGCAGCCTCATTGGGAGCAAAGCCGATCAGTCTGGTACCGACATAGGTCATGAAGATACCAAGCTGAGCCGCAGCACCGAGCAGAAGGCTCTTGGGGTTGGCGATCAGCGGACCGAAGTCAGTCATTGCCCCGACGCCCATGAAGATCAGACAGGGGTAAATACCCAGCTTGACGCCGAGGTACAGGATATCGATCAGACCGAGGGAAATTGACTTGCCGACTTCCACGGAAGCAAGCACGGCTTCACTGACGCCGAGGGTCTGCATTTCATTTACGAATTCCTGTGTGACTTCGGCACCGCCGAACAGATCCCAGTGGACGTGACCGCCCGCGAACAGGATCTCATGGAACATACCTGCGCCGGGCAGGTTGGTTAAGAGCATACCGAAAGAGATCGGCAGAAGCAGCATCGGCTCAAAGCCCTTTTTGATGGCGAGATACATCAGCAGGAAAGCAATAGCAATCATTGCCAGCTGTTTGATGCCGTCGCCCTGGGTGAACAGATAGAAACCGGTCTGCTTCAAGAAATTAACAATAACATCCATTGTTTTGTGTATCCTTTCTCGAAGTTATGAATTGGCGAAACAGAAATCAGTTCAGTGCGCAGAGGGTAGAACCGGATTCAACGGATGCACCCTGGCTGACACTGACGGATGCAACGGTACCGTCGCAGGGAGCCATGATTTCGTTTTCCATCTTCATTGCTTCAAGAACCATCAGAACATCGCCCTTCTTGACAGCCTGGCCTGCGGAAACATTGACCTTCAGAATGGTGCCGGGCATGGGAGCCTTGACCTCAGTAGCACCTGCGGGAGCTGCTGCGGGTGCTGCAGCAGGAGCAGCGGCGGGAGCGGGAGCAGCAGCCGGAGCCTTGATGTCAGCCTTGTCAATAACCTCAAGGGTGATTTCGTAAACATTGCCGTTTACATTAACGCGATATGCTTTCATTTCGTAATTCCTCTCTTTTTGTTTTAATGTAATAGGATCAGAGCTTTTTGAAGGAGACGACGCGCAGGGCAGAGATATCGGTACCCAGTTCCTCTGCGACAGCGGCGCAGACGGCGGCCACGATCTCACCGCGGTTTTCGATCGCAGCGGGAGCCTTTGCTGCGGGAGCAGCTGCGGGTGCTGCAGCCTGCTTTGCGGCAGGAGCGGGGGATGCCTTTTCAAACTTGCGGCAGATGAAGGTCATCAGTTCGATGATGAGGATGATACAGACCAGACCGACAAAGACGGTACAGATACCGAACACGACCACGAACAGATTGGAGGGTTCAACTGCTTCAAGCAGAGCGGACGGAAAATGCATGATTTCACTTCCTTTGCTTAAGAGTATTGTATATGAAAAAATCCATGGTTGATATAACACAGAATTTTTTTCCGGATAGTCATGATGCGGACCCAAAAGAAGTGAAAAAACACTCCGTTTGACCGCCGGATCCGACGGAAAATTCCTGTCGGATGGGTGAGAAAAAGAAGTTTTCCCGACATGCGGAAACAAGTACCAAATCCCGCCCATAATGATTATACTCCGCAAGAGGCAATCCGTCAAGAGGTTATCCGGATTTTCAAAAAATATTTACACACCGGCAGGCTGTCTAAAACTCCGACATCAATAAAAATCATGAAAATATCTTGCAATCATGAGGATTTTATGGTATAATAATTTTATTCCTGCATGAATATGCAAAAATATACAAACGGGAGGTTCTATATTATGATTCTTGATAAGATCAACGAGCTTACCGCCCTCGATCCTGAGATCGGCGCAGCGGTAAAGGAAGAATATGACCGTCAGAGAGACGGCCTTGAATTGATCGCATCCGAAAACGTCGTTTCCGAAGCGGTACTTCTTGCAGCCGGCACCATTCTGACCAATAAGTACGCAGAGGGTTATCCGGGACACCGTTACTACGGCGGCTGTGAAAAGGTCGATGTGGTGGAAAATATCGCCATCGAGCGTGCAAAAAAGCTGTTCGGCGCAGAGCATGCCAATGTTCAGCCCCATTCCGGCTCTCAGGCAAATACCGCAGTTTACGTTGCCCTGCTCAAGCCCGGTGACACCGTTCTCGGCATGGGTCTTCCCTCCGGCGGACATCTGACCCACGGCAGCCCCGTCAACCTCTCCGGTAAATACTATAACTTCATCCCCTACGGTCTTGACGATAACGGCTATATCGACTATGACGCCCTCCAGAAGCTGGCAACCGAGAATCAGCCCAAGCTGATCGTCGCCGGTGCATCCGCTTATCCCCGCGTCATCGACTTCCCCAGACTGCGCGCCATCGCAGACAGCGTCGGTGCTTATCTGATGGTCGATATCGCACACATCGCAGGTCTTGTCGCAGCCGGCGAACATCCCTCTCCCATCCCTTATGCCGATGTTGTCACCACCACCACCCATAAAACCCTCCGCGGTCCCAGAGGCGGTCTGATCCTCTGCCGTGAGGAACTGGGCAAGGCCATCGACAAGGCAATCTTCCCCGGTATTCAGGGCGGTCCGCTCCTGCACATCATCGCAGCAAAGGCTGTCTGCTTCGGTGAAGCACTCAAGCCTGAATTCAAGGAATATCAGCATCAGGTCGTCCTCAATTCCAAGGCCTTTGCAGAAGCTCTCAAGGCAGAAGGCTTTGACCTTGTTTCCGGCGGTACTGACAATCACCTGTCCTTAATCGACCTCCGTCCGATGCATGTCACCGGCAAGGAAATGGAGACCCGTCTTGACGCTGTCCACATCACCGTCAACAAGAACGCCATTCCCAACGATCCGGAGAAGCCCTCTCTGACCAGCGGTATCCGCGTCGGTACTCCTGCCGTCACCACCAGAGGTCTGAAGGAAGACGACATGAGACATGTTGCTCACCTCATGGCCCTCACCGCAAAGGACTTTGAAGGCAATGCCGATTATGTCAGAGCCGAGGTCGCAAAGCTCTGCGAAAAGTATCCTCTGTTCAAATAAGGATCATCCCATAATAACAACTCAGCCACAGGCAATGCCTGTGGCTGTCATTATGTTATGTATTGGGAAGATGTTTTACGGCAGAAGTACAAAGGTCATTTCCGTCGGGTTGTGGTCGGAGTAGGCAAACTGTGTGTCGATCACCTGACACAGATGGACCTCCACATTGCGGCTCACAAGATAACCGTCCACCGTGACGACATACTGTTCCGGATGATAAGGCCCGTCTGCATTCCGGCAGCTGGGAACGGGATTGTCCGCATCGAAGGGAACGGAAAGGATAATATCGTGACCGTCAAAGGTTCCCGCGGGAATGGGCTGTGCCCATGTGTAACCGTGATCGGAAACACCGAAGATCGCGGCGGAATTGCCAAGCAGGTCTTTGTTGAAATCCCCCGCACATATACAGTAGTTTCCCTTCTCGTATTCGCTCTGCATATCGCCAAGGAGCATTTCCAGCTGTTCAATGGCGATGGTACCGTCGGAGGTATACGCCGAAAGGTGCGTATTGTAGATCACAAGCTCATGCCCGTCGGAGGTCGGCACTCTGCTGACACTGTAGCAGCGGTCAAGATCAACGATCTTCATGACGGAGGTCTCCACAGGAAGACTGCGGCGCAGACCATCTGTGATACCGACCGAAGAAAAAGTCATAAGTCCGGAACGCGCTGCACCGTGGGGCTGTGTCAGCGGATAGAAAAGATACGCACAGTCCCAGTTCTGCGCCCATGTGTGAGCATAGGAACCAAGCTGTTCGGTAAAGTACTTCCGCTCATTGAAATGATGGGAACGGGTCGCGTCCTCGTCCACCTCCTGCAAAAGCAGAAAATCCGGGGAACGGGATACAAGAAATTCGCCGATCGCCGCAATGTTGGCCGTCAGACGTTCTTTTGAAAAGGCCCTTGCCTCTGTTCCGCCGTCCATAAAGAAACCAAAATCCGGCTCATAGGCACCGAAGCCGATATTGAAGGAGAGCATGTGATATTCCCGTCCGATCTCAGCCGTCTCTGCCTGCGCACTGCCCGCAGGAGGACAGGGTTCCATATCCGCGACACGACTGTAGGATGCAAACACATAAACAACATAGATGATCACCGTCAGAAGCACGGCACCCAGAAGCGCAAGAATGACTGCCAGTATTCTCTTTTTCATCAGTCTCGATACCTTCTTTTTGTTTTTATGCGTCTATTATAACATAAAGCGGATGATTTGTAAAGTGCCGAGACGGTTTTCACCCTTTCCTATGCTTGCATTTTCCGGGCAGATGTGTTATACTGTTGGAAATAACATACAGACAAACGAAAGAAGGCCTTGAAATGTCGGCTGCAGCCGTAAAAAAAACGTCAGCGTCCCGGAAGCGGGAGCTTGACATGACACAGGGCAGCATCATCGGCAATCTGTTCCGGTTTGCTCTCCCCCTGCTTGTGGGAAATCTCTTCCAGCAGCTTTATAATATGGTGGATACCTGGGTCATCGGTCAGACCGGAGACAACGGTGCTTATGCAGCCGTCGGCAGCGTCGGTCCCATCATCAATATTCTCATCGGTTTCTTCTCCGGTCTCGCCGCAGGAGCAGGCGTTATCATCTCCCAGCATTTCGGAGCCAAGGACCGGGACGGTGTGACAAAAGCCGTCCATACCTCCATGATCATGACTATCGTCATGGGCGTGGTCTTTACCGTGCTCGGCATCATCATGGCACCCGCTATGCTGCACCTGATGTTGCGCAGCGGTACCTCCGGCGAGATCTATCCCTTCGCCAAAGACTATCTCACCATTTATTTTTCCGGTGTCATGGGACTGATGGTCTATAATATGGGTTCCGGCATCCTCCGCGCGGTGGGAGACTCCAGACGACCTCTCTACTTCCTCATTTTCTCCGCTGTCACCAATACGATCCTTGACTTCGTATTCGTTTTCAAATTCCAGATGGGTGCGGCAGGTGTCGCATGGGCAACGGTCATTGCACAGGCATTATCCGCCATCCTCACCCTGTGTATTCTGATCTTTTCCGATTCCTGGGTGCAGCTGCACAGAAAAGATTTCCGCTGTGATAAGGAAATGCTGAAAAAGATCATCAAGATCGGTATTCCCTCTGCGGTCCAGATGGCGCTGACGGCTTTTGCAAACGTCTTTGTCCAGTCCTATATCGGCGGCGTCAACGGCGATCAGGCGACTAACCTCGGTGCATGGACGACCTATTCCAAAGTCGATCAGTTCATCTTCCTGCCTGTGCAGTCGCTGGCGGTAGCCGTCACCACCTTCGTCGGTCAGAATCTCGGCGGCGGGGATATCAAACGCGCCAAGCATGGTGCGATGCTCGGTTATATACTCTCCACGGTGTGCAGTATCGCCATCATTATCCCGGTCATGATTTTTGCGGCCCCTCTTTCCAGCCTGTTCAATGCTGATCCCGGTGTCGTTGCCAATGCGGAACTGTTATTGCACATCATCACGCCGTTCTATCTCTGCTGCTCCGTCAATCAGATTTTCTCTGCCGCCCTCCGCGGCGCCGGAAACAGCCGTGCACCCATGATCATCATGCTGTCCACCTTCATCGGCGTCAGACAGATTTACCTTTTTGTCATGTCCACGTTCATCTCAAACAATCTGATCCCTGTCGGCATGGGATACCCCGTCGGCTGGATCACCTGTGCACTGACGACTTTGTGCTATTACCTGCGTTATGATTTCTCATCAGTCAAACTGGTCGAGAAAAAGGTCAAATAAAAGATTGAAAGATAATAAGAGCACATGAGGGAAGTATACGAACACAAAACTTATCAGCTTTTGAAAGAAACCTATCATAGAGTTTGTCTTGACTATGTGATCCTCCGCGCAGACGATCCGTATCAGGGTTTGGAAACACATAAAAAGGCAGTCATAGAAGCTTTCCGGATTCTTGATCAGCGCTTTGCCAGCGATGACTACGGGATTGATATAAACCCGGATAACATGACCGCAGAAAAGTATAATACTCATCGTTTGTTTGCACTCCCTCCGGATTCGTATGATAAGGAAAAACAGAAAAAACACAGAGGCCATTCCATTCCGACCCCTCTGCCGTATTGGTACGCCTTTCTGGAACCGCCGCACGGTACCCCTTATTTCAGTTCCGATTTCATCACATTCAACGACGTGCTTTTCCCGGATAAAGATTCCATCGAGGTCTATCGCTGGAGTGATGATTTTTCCTCCTATTTTGATGACGGAAAAGAGTGGTGGGGCACAGGGCTCTGGTCGGTCTGTGATCGGAAAAACAACATTGCCGTTATTATCGGTGCCTCCCTCACAGATTGACATCATCAGCATTCATTTTGAAACATCAGAACAAAACCCGGCAGGATCCATTTCGGATCTCTGCCGGGTTCGTTTTGTCCTGCCGCAGTAATCTGCGGTGTTATACTTCTGTTTTTTCGGGTTTCAGGGTGCCGTCCGTCTCCACAATATCGGCGTGGAAACGATCACGGGCGATGATGTATTCCTCTTTCTTATCAAGGATCCAAAGTCCCAGCCGTGCATAGCGCTTGACCATCGCGCAGTATTCTTCGTTTGCCGCAGGTGTCTTGTTCCAGGATGTTCTTGCATTATCAAACCGCACCCAGACAGTGAGTTTCTCCTTGGGAACCAGCGCACAGAGCGCAGTCAGCGTTTCCTCATCCGACGGTCCGTCATAATGAATGGCAGAACCGGGAAGCATCGCAAGCAGCTTTTCAATAAACGGAAGATTATTGGAGGTAAATCCAACATACGGCTGCGCATTCATGTTTTTGATACAGTCAATGAACGCAGCCAGCTCCTCATCCGTATGGGTCTGGATGACGTTGTCGAATTTCAGCGGAATTTTTTCCGTGACGGCAAAGGTAAGTACTTCTTCCAGGGTCGGAATCCGCTCCCCTTTGTATTTCTCGCTGAAAAAGATACCGAAATCCAGTTTTTTTGCTTCGGCAAGGGTCATATCCGCAATGAATCTGTCCTCCGGGATCGCAGAACCGTCCTCATTCCGCGCCGTGCGGTTGACCGTGCGGTCGTGGAGAATGACACAGTGTCCGTCTTTTGTGAACTTGGTGTCAAGCTCGATCATGTCATAACCCTGTTCCTTCGCCAGACGAAAAGACGCCATGGTATTGAACGGTGCTTCCGACGATACCCCCGTATGGGCTTCGATCATACAGTATGCCATCTGAATGTCACCTCTTTGAAAATCAGAGTTTCACGGAGATCCGGTTCTCACCTGCCGAGAGTGCCTTTTCGACATCCGCATAACGGAATACCGCCTTGACACCTGCGGGAATCACCACAGTAAAGTCGGCAGTACCTTCTGCCTTCGTGTAGGAGACAGAAACCTCGCCTGCAGGCAGTGTGCGCTTACCGGAAGCTCTTGTCAGCTTGTCGACAAGAACAGGGCTGATGATCAGATCTTCGTAACCTGCTCCTTCCTTTGTCTGACCGATACCAAGAAGAAAATCAAAGAGATAGGCTGCAACCGCGCCGAACATGGGATGGTTCCGGGAACGGTCCCAGGTCGCATGAGGCCAGTTCTCCCAGATGGTGGTAGAACCTGCCTTGCGCATACCGTCAAAGGAAATCGGATCCTCGGACATCATGAGAGCTGCTGCCAGATCGCCGTCTCCATGCTCAAAGAGAACCTTCGTCACAAGATCGGTACCGAAAATACCGGTATCGTAGCGGCCGAGATCCTTATAGTAATTGACAAGATTCCGGTAGGTGCGATCATCCCCGAGACCGATATCAATAGCAAAGGCATTTGCGCCCTGCATACAGCCGATGAAATTGCCGTCCCAGGTATTGAAGTATGCCGCGATGATGGCATCCTTGCGTTCTTTGATCTTCGCATCGAACGCCGGAATATCCGCTTCCATGCCGATGAGCGCTGCGATCTCCTTTGCGCGGTTCAGAGACTTGATATAGAAATAGTTGTTGACAAAAGCTGCCGGCAGAATGACCTGAATCGGTGCGCACCAGTCGCCGAGACACCATTCACCCGGCTTGTCGCTTGCCACCAGATTATC
>JAKSPR010000130.1 GCA_024404655.1 Clostridia bacterium
CGATGACGGTTGCGGTTGCCGCACCCTTGGGACCGATGGCCGGAAGGCCGAAATAACCGGAAATGAAGACCGGGTCAAGGACGATATTGCAGACTGCACCCAGACCCTGGGTAAACATGGTCAGAAGCGTCCGTCCCGTCGCCTGCATATAGCGTTCAAAGAGGATTTCGCCGAAAATACCGAAGGAGAAACAGCAGCAGATGGTCAGATACTCCGTGCCGTACTCAATGATCGCCGGGGTCTTGGTCTGGAAGGAAATGAACCAGTGGGAGCCGAACAGACCGAACAGTAAAAACAATAAATAGGAGCAGGCGGAGAGAAGAAGACCGTTGCCCGCAGAGCGGTTCGCCCGCGCGTAGTTCTTTTCACCGAGAGACTTGGAGAGCAGCGCATTGACGCCGACGCCGACACCGGTCGCGAAGCCGATCATCAGATTTTGCGCCGGGAACGCATAGGAGACCGCCGCCAGCGCGTCCTCGCTGAACCGGGAGATATAAATACTGTCAATAACGTTATAGCATGCCTGGACCAGCATGGAAATGATCATGGGCAGAGACATGGTGAAAACCAGCTTGCCCATGGGCATATAGCCCATTTTATTTTCTTTCTGCATAGGAATCCTTTCATAAAACCGCCCGGAATCCCGGGCAAAGACAGACAGCGGAAAAACCGCAGCAAACGACTATATTATACTGCATTTTCCCTGTTTTGTAAATCGGCGGGTTCCATAAAATTATGGGTAGATATGGGGCAGAAATTGGAGCGACAGCGAAGATAAAAAGAGTATGAAACAGCACGTCTCATACTCTTTCAGTCAATATCAGAAATACTTCCGAAGCGGGAACCGATCTGCAAACGAGAAATGCGCCTCCAGAAATTTTGCACACAGGCTGATGATGAAACCGTTGATAAGCGCACAGAAGACCGTTCCCAGCTTGACGCCCTCGAAGTGCAGGAAACCGAAGAAGAGGAACGAGAGCAGAACACTCACAAGACAGCTGACGATATCATACCCGGTCTTGAATTTGTGAATGTCGGTCTTGGTTTTTGCGGAGACTTCCTTGACGAACAGCTCATACGCCTCCGGCGCGATGTAGGTATGGAATAACAGCGAAACCCCGAGGGAGCAAAGCAGCATCCCGGCAAAGTAGAATACGACCCGCAGCACCATTCCTCCGCCCGGCAGAAGTCCGATCAATGCCATGCAGCCGTCCAGCGTGAAGCCGTAAATGACCGCCGTGACAAAGGAAAACAGATAGGTCAGCCGCGCCTGCCGCAAGACAATCATCATGGCAAGGAGCAGTACCGCCTGAAAGGTGTATTCTGCCATGCCGAAAGAGAAGAACGGCAGAAACTGTGAGATTTTCAGATGCAGGATATAGGCCGGAGCGACGACCATGGACATGCCGAAATCCGCCCGCTCCATCAGTGCTGTGCCGAGTGCGAGGATGAGGAGCCCCAGAATATAGGCAAGCTCCGCATAGAATGTACGTTTTTTCATGGAAAATCCTTTCTTTTGGTTTCTTTTGACGCAAAAAAAGAGCCCGCCGTGTTTGATATAGAAACACGGAAAGCTGATGGGATCATTATACCGCAAAAATACGGTTTTGTCAAGAGCGGAAACCGGTTGATTTCCGGAAACCCGTTCGTTCGTTTCCGGAAAAAACCGTGCATCCCATTGAAATTTGTGTGCGTTCATGGTATAATGGAGCCACATATATCCGATTCTCTCCGAAAGCGAGGATATCATACATGAATTCCTATTCCTATTCCGTCCCGGCTGACGTCCGTACCCATGCAGAAATTGTCGTCTGCGGCGGCGGTACGGCAGGTACTTTTGCCGCCATTGCCGCAGCAAGAGAGGGAAGAAAAACCGTCCTCATCGAGCGTTTCGGCGCGCTCGGCGGCACGTCCTCCATGGGGCTTGTCACTCCCACCATGTCCACCCATGTCATGGTTGACGGGGTTCTCCGTGATCCGCAGAATTCCTATCTCACAGCGGAACTGGACAAACGCTGTGCAGAGGCCGGAGCCGGAACCATCAGCCGCACGACACGCTATCATGACCCGCTGCTCCTGCGCGGGGTGCTTGAACAGATGGCGATGGAAGCCGGAGTGGAGATCATGCTGTATACCACTGTTCTCGACGCAGTGAAGGACGGCAATCGCGTGAAAGCGGTGATCATCGCGGACAAGGAGGGCGTTCACACCGTGGAGGGTGATATCTTCATTGACGCCAGCGGCGACGGCGATCTCTCCGTCATGGCGGGAGCGCAGTATACCGCCGGAAACCCGAAAACGGGGAAGAATCAGCCCATTTCTCTGCGCTATTCCGTTGGCGGCGTGGATATGCAGGCCTTTGCGTCCACCGTCACGGACGGCAGTATTTATCTTATGGACGGCGGCGTCGCCTATGCCCACTGCACCGTGCAGGACGGCTCCCGGCAGGTCGAGCAGATCATGAAGCGGGCAAAGGACGCGGGGGACCTCACACCGGAGGATCTTGCCTACTGGCAGGTCTTCGGTCTTGCCAGCCGCCCGGACACCCTCTGCTGCAACTGTCCGGAGATTTTTGAGCATGTGGACGGAACGAAAGCATACGATCTGACCCATGCGCAGCTCATGGGAAAACAGGCGGTCATGCGGCAGCTTGCCTTTTATAAAAAGTATTTCTGCGGCTTTGAGCATGCTTATGTTTCGGAGATCGCCCCCATGGTCGGCGTCCGGGAATCAAGGGAGATCATTACGGACTACGTTCTGACCCTGCCGGAGGCTGTCGATTACGCCAAGTTCCCCGACTGCGTTGCCCAGACCAATTATCCCGTCGATATCCACGGCTTCGGGGATGAGTATTCCGACGAGCATGCAGGCAAGAAAGAAAGCGACAAGCCGTGGTTTGAAATTCCATACCGCGCTCTTGTGGTAAAGGATATTGAAAATCTTCTGGTGGCAGGCCGTCCCATCGGCGGAGACTTTTTCATTGAGGCCGCCATCCGCATCATCCCCACCTGCCGGGCAACCGGAGAGGCCGCCGGACTTGCGGCAGCACTGGCGCTTGATCAGGGCGTGAGCATTCACGATCTCGACGGCATTTTTGTTCACGATGCAATGATTGCCCGCGGTGCAGATTTTGTTTGAGAAACGACAATGGAATGAGAGGATCATCACCATGGCAGAAACGGCAAACCTGGTAGTATGTATGGGCAAAGGTGCCCAGCGCGATGCGGCGGAAGCGCTTGCAAGACGGGTCGGCGCACCTTTATCCGACAAACCCGGAGAAGAACTGACGCTGCTGATCGACGGCACAGGCGTGTCCCTCTGCGGCTACGGCCTTACCTATCGCGGGGATTTTGAAGAATCCATGCTCCACCGCGTCACAAACGGACGGCTGGATCATGAAATGCTGGTCCACGTCGCCAAAACCAAAGACGAACGTCCGAAGGCTGTGGATGCTACCGCCGGGATGGGAGAGGATTCGTTTCTCCTTGCCGCCTGCGGTTATGAGGTCACCCTGTATGAGCAGAATCCCGTGATCGCGGCACTCCTGAAAGACGCGCTCCGCCGGGCAAAAAAGCACCCGGTTCTCGGTCCCATCGTCGGGCGGATGCACCTTGTGGAGGGCAACAGCATTGAGTTCATGCCGGCCCAGAACAGCGCGCCGGATGTGATCTATCTCGACCCCATGTTCCCCGCCCGTCAGAAATCCGGGCTTATCAATAAAAAATTGCAGCTCATTCAGAAATTGGAGCATCCCTGTGTGGAGGAAGAAGCACTGTTTGAAGCGGCGCTCCGCACACAGCCTAAAAAACTCATCATCAAGCGTCCCTTAAAAGGCGTCAACCTCGCCGACCGCACGCCGGATTATTCCGTCAAAGGAAAAGCGATCCGGTATGATGTGATCATACTGGAAAAATAAAAAGTGGAGCTTCCGCATGGATTTTTGCGGAAGCTCCGTATTTCTGCAATTTTCAGTTTTCCCGTCCCATTGCATCCACCGGCAGAGCTTTGAACTCCGGCAGGAGTTCGGAGCAGACCGGGTTTTCAATAAAATGGAAATCTCCGGTTTCTGCAGAGACAAAAATTTCTCCGAGAATATTATCTTTGTTGAAATACACCGCATTGTCGGAAATATCACTGTAGGTATAAGCCTTGTCGGAGATACTGCCAAGCGGCTTATTCTTATCGGATTTTGCAACGACAAGATTGCCCCGGACGATGCTGTTTGCGGGATTTGCCGGAAAATCGGGGCTGTCCGTGTTCCCGAAATCCACGGAATAGTGCTGATACTGGGGATAGGTCTCCTGCCAGAGAGCCGTGCGCCACGGGGATTTTTCAAGCTCCGTCCAAAGCACACCGCCCTGTGCGGCAGCGGTAAACCACCCGCCGGTCAGACCTTCAATGGCTCTTGCATCGTAGTTGATGGGCGTTGTCATCACGTTTTTCATGCTGACGATGATGTTGTTCTGCACATCGAGATCCCGTCCGCCGCCCAGATGGAAGGCAAAGCCGGGAATGTTGACCAGCAGATTCCCGTAGGCCGTCTGACCGGACAGCGCATCATCCCAGTAAATGCCGCTGGGGATATAGTCGCCGGAGCCGAGATCATGAATGTAATTATACCGGATCACCGTGCCGTAATAGTCCCATCGGCGGCCCGCATAGATCGCACCGGCATCGGAGGAAAGCAGACAGACGTCATGGATGACGTTATATTCGATCACATGGTTGTTGCCGCTGTAGGTGATGGCTTCGTGGGGAGAATTGAAAATTTCATTGTGGGAGCAGGTATTGCCCACACCGTTCAGCGCAACCGCTGCCTGATAGGTCTGATAAATCTCTGACCAGTCATGAATCAGATTGTTGTCCGCCAGATTATTTCCGGCAGTCAGCGTTTCCCGGTCGCCGCCGGTAATCAGGATGCCGCCGCGCCCGGTGCGGGTGATTTCGTTTGCCGTGATACGGTTGTCGGTGCCGACCACGGTAATGGCATTGCCTGCGATATTCTTGATAAGACAGTTCTTCACCGTGTTGTGATTGCCCGTCAGCGACATGGCGTCTCCCCGGGTGCCTTTCATAGTGAAGCCGTCAAAGGTCAGATGGTTGGCGTTTTCCGCGGTGATCAGCGTTTCCGTTGAGAGAGAAAGGTCGATGACAGAATCCGAAAGTTCTCCGTCGGGGTATAGATAGAGAACACCGTTTTCCCAGTCGAGATACCATTCACCCGGTGTGTCCAGTTCCTCAAAGACATTATAGAAGTAATAAGGCGCATCCGCCTTGGCGCCGAACATACTGACGAATTTTGTGGAAACTTCCTTTGCTGATGCATCAAAGGAACCGATGGGGGTAGAGGCATCCGCCCAGTCATAAGCCCAGAACCCGAACATCCAGACATCGTGGAGGGTCTTCCAGGAGGCCACGCGGTCGGCAAGCTCATCGGACACCCGATAGACGTCCCCGGCCGGATTCATGACCGCGTAGAAATCGGGATTTGCCACATGGGGATTTTTGAGGCTTTCCAGCCCCGCACCTTCACTGATAACGGCTCCGGTTTTTAAGTAGCCGTCGTTGGGATAGCGTGCGACAGTCATGCGCTGATCGTTTACAAAAAGCTCACAGTAAAGATCGCCCGTATAGTCACCCTCATAGCGGGAGGCTGTATTGTAGGAACCCAGCGCATAGAGCTTTCCGTACTGCTCCGGCGTGACGCCGAGCGCTTTCAGATCGACACAGCGGACCGCTGTCTGTGCTTCCGGCGATAATCTGGCAAGCATTTCCGCATCTGTGACGGGAGAGAAAAGCTCCGGGGCAAGGGAGATACCGCCGTTTAAGACGACCTCGCCGTCGCCTTTGGCACGGTAGATGATGGGACAATTCTCGCTGCCGCTGTCCTTGATGCCGAAATCCAGCGCTTTGATCCGGTATTCTCCGGCGCTGACCTCCACCGTGACGGAGGTGCAGTTTGTCTTGTCAAGCTTCCGGATTGCCCGTCTTACGCCGTCAAGGGTGGCAAAGGGCGCATCGGCGGAGCCGTCATTCTCATCACTGCCGTTTACCGCCACATAGAGGGTCAGCGGAGCGGGAGACTGTGCGGTCGGGGCTTCCGTTCCTGCAGCAGTTACGGCGGCAGTTTCACTGTCGGTATCGGGCGATGCTGTACCTTCACATGCGGCAAAGGAGAATAATATCACACCCGCCGAAACCAGCGCGGCCATACGGCGGCAGAACTTTTCTGTTATCATATATTCCGATCCTTTCCTTGAGGACAGTATGACAAAACCGCCAGCTTCCCCTGACTGTTCTCCTGAGTTTAACCGAGAATCTCCAGTTCGTTCTGTGCGTAGGTATCCATGATGTTCTGGATCGCCGCGTCGATCTTGGATTTCTGCGCCGCATAGGTGGAAACGATATCCTGCTTGCCCAGCTTGTTCGCGACATAGTCAAAGAAGACGTTGGTAAGTGCTGTCAGACGAAGATCGCTTGCCAGTTCCAACTGGACGTTTTCAAAGATCAGGTCGATGATGCGCGCGGACTGCTCATCACGGGTACCCTTTAAGCAGATGACATTGTCAAAGACAGCGGGACGGATGTAATCGTAGCCGTAAGCTGCCATCGCATCGGTCAGCGTGCCTGCCATGGAGAGAGCATCGCCGGAGACGGTGATCGGGATCATCGGTGTGACATTGACCCACGGCTGGCTGAAACCAATGTAGCCGTCCTGTTCCTCGTTGAGCTTCGGGAAGGGCAGAATGCCGTAGTCGTAGGTGAGATCACGGAAGTCCGTCAGATCGGCGGTCATCGGATTGAAGAACAGCGTGGTACCGTTTTTGATCACGGAGTCATAATCAATATCGGAGCGGTTTTCGCAGTAGACGCCGTCGTACTGGAAGCAGTCAACCAGCTTGTGCAGATAGTCGATGACCTTGCTGTCTTCCAGCATGCAGTAGAGCTTGCCGCCGCGGTTTTCCAGAAGGCCAAGACCTGCGCCCAGCAGATAACCCTCCTGGCTGCCGTACATACAGCCGATCTGGTCTGTGGTATCCATCTTTCCGTCGCCGTTCAGATCGTGAACCGCAAGACGGGCGAGGGAGAACATCTTGTCATAGGTCCATTTTCCGGTCTCGACCAGATCATACATATCTTCAAGGTCGAGGGAACGCGCCATGTCACGGTTGAACATGACAACGTACACGGAGGAATAATAACGGGGAGAAATTGCGCAGGATGCGAAATACAGGCTTTCACCGATACGGCACTTGTCATTCAGATGCTTCATCCAGTAGCCCGCATCGAGGTTGATGCCGTCCACATAGTTCAGCGGATAGAGCATACCCTGAATGGAGAGGTTTTTGCAGACCTCGGCATGGTCAAGGAGGATCATGTCATAGCCGCGGTCACCTGCCAGAATGGAGTTGGTGAGGAGCTTGATCTGGGTGGGGGTGGAACCGGTCTCATCGACTTCATACTTCATTGTGACATTGAAGGTTTCCTCAATGAAGCGGTCACGGGCGAACAGGGTGTCGTTGACGATCTCGCCGTTCTCTTCATCGGCATGATTGATGAGCGTGTTGTTGGTCCAGCCGTTGATGTAGTTGGAGGTGTAGACGCGGAATTCCGCA
>JAKSPR010000131.1 GCA_024404655.1 Clostridia bacterium
CTCTTTTCTCTGAATCATTCCGGCTTCTTCCATTGTAGCATATATACAGAGGAAAGTCAACACTTTGGGGAGACGCCGCTGTCAGCGAAATTTTTGATTGATGATATTCCCAAATTCTGTTGGTTTCAGATGGTTTTTCGGCGTTATACCCGCAATGCCTTGATAAATGGTATAATTTCAGTATAATTGGATATGGCAGTATCGGTCTGAATATCGAAGATTAGACGGAGTTTGAAACAACGGATTATAAGCAACAAAAGAAATACCGAAGCAATTTTTACAATTCGGTCATAAATATTGGATATTGAATTATGAAGAAAGCCTCGCTGTTTTACCGATTATCAACTGTCAAGCGGTTTTTGTGTTTTCTTATGCGAAATCGTTTCTGCGAGGGAGGGAACGTTCAAATCTGAATTCTTTTCATCGCATCTCTTTTTCTGCTGCTTGTTTTTCTGCAAGTTATGTTAATTCTGTCTTTTCATGTATAAAACTTCTGTGGATGCAAACACTAATCCCGCATAAAAAATGCAGACGATGCAGAAAAAAACAGCTTCCGCACCGTCTTTTGTGATTGCAAGTTCAGGAAAGGAATATTCCAATATGAAAGCAACAGGAATTGTCAGACGGATCGACGACTTAGGACGTGTCGTCATTCCGAAGGAAATCAGAAGAACCATGAGAATCCGTGAGGGTGACCCCTTGGAAATCTATACAGACCGCGAAGGTGAGGTCATTTTCAAGAAATACTCGCCTATCGGGGAGCTGATGGATTTCGCGGCGCAGTATGCGGAGAGCCTTTACAAGACCTGCGGGCTGCCGGTAGCGGTCTGCGACCGGGACAGCGTAGTGGCAGCGGCGGGGATTCCGAAGAAGGAATATCTCGATAAAAAGCTGTCCCAGAGCATGGACGAACTCATTGAAAAGCGTTCCCTTTACACGGCGGGAGGGAGCGGAAAAGACGAACACATCCGCCTGACCGAGGACGACCGACAGAATATGTTTACGGTCTGCGCCATGCCGATCTTCACGGAGGGTGATATCATCGGCTGCGTGGCGGCGGTCTCCCCGGAAGAAAACTTCCGGGAGCGCACGGAGAAGAGTGCTCTTGAAACCGAGGTCAAGCTCATCCAGACCGCGGCGGCCTTTCTCGGCAGACAGCTGGAAAGCTGACGGGAAAATGCCCTCCGGCACGGCTCTTGACAATGGGAACAATATCTGTTACAATATGGAAAGAACAGATATTCTCACAGGATGGGAGGTGCCGGGATGGCAGAGGATCAATTCAAGACGTTTCATCCAATAACCGAAGAGGAGGAGCGGATGCTCGCCGGTCAGCGCGGGCAGGCGTGCTTTTTTACGGGACACAGGGATATCCCCGGAAATCAGCAGCAGTCCCTTGCGGAGCTGCTCGTAAGAGAGGTCGAATCCCTCATTTATCAGGGCTATACCGTGTTTATCAGCGGTGCTGCCAGAGGTTTTGATCTGATGGCTGCTGCGGCGGTACTGCAGCAGAAACGGTACCATTCCCAGATCAGGCTCGTCCTTGCGATCCCCTGTCCCGGACAGAGCCGCGGATGGCCTGCAGAGGATGCGCAGCTCTATGATATGATCTGTGCAAGGGGAGAGGTATTCCTACTCTCGGAGAACTATACCCGCGGCTGTATGCAGAAGCGCAACCGGTTCCTTGTGGATCACGCAGTGACAGGCGTTGCCTATTATAACGGTGAGACGATCTCCGGAACCGGACAGACCCTGCGTTATGCCGAAAAAAAGCATGTTCCCGTCATCAATCTCGCACCGCTTCTGCATACGCCCGCAAGAGGACTTACGCGGGAGCCGGATGCAGTCGATGAGGATGTCCTGTGCGCCGATGCTGATTTTGACGCCGAGGATCCGATTGAGGAGTCGTGACACAAGACCACAGCGATCCCCGTTTGAAAAAACTCTTTTCCCGGGCGGCCGAGGCCCACGGGACCGATGAGGCTGCGCTCTATGCGGAACTGCAAAGCCTATGCGATACCGTTCGCAGGACCGATCCCTCTTTTCCGAAGACCCCGGAGCAGCTGATCACAGCGCTGCTTCTCCGGCTGAAATCTGCGGAAATCCCGGAAGCGGGAGAAAAGGAAAGAGAAAAGACAAAAAAACAATAGAACCGATAAAAATTCGCCCTGTCAGACGGAATCTGCCTGACAGGGCGAAACTGTTTTTGGGGGCTCAGATGAGATTTTTCAGGGCGGGCACATCATCGGGTGTACAGATGACGGCGCCGTACTTTCCGGCAAGAGCGGTATAAACCTCCGTCGGCATATCCGCATGGGGGCAGATACCGGCACAGCTGCCGCAGATACGGAGGGCGGATTCCAGAGCCGCGGGATCCTTTACATAGAGGATCACGGGCATGGGACAGACTTCCTGCACAGCATCCAGCGCCATCGGCAGAGCATCAACTTCATTGACATCCTCTGCGATCATGGAGAGGAACAGAATCTCGGCATCCTCATCGGCGGCATCGAGTGCGGCGGAACCGATGCTCTCATAGTCTTCATCGTCCAGCGCCTCCCGGACGTCCTCGTTTTCGGGGGTCAGAGGGTAAATGACGATATCTTCCTCCGTGGGATCGACGGTGTTCATGCGTCCCGCAAGGAGATGCGCTTCGGGCATAGGAGTAAGGGGCGCACACAGCGCATCCGGGGAAAGGGTTTTACGCATGACGCGGATGTGCTCCGGCGTGGTGCCGCAGCATCCGCCGAGAATACGCGCGCCGGCAGACAGTACTTCCGTCATCTGACGGGCAAATTCCTCCGGCCCGCAGGGATAGGAGGTCACGCCGTTTTCCGTCACGGGAAGTCCCGCATTGGGGCTGACGGAGACCGGAACCGCCGCCGCTTTCACAAGACCGGGTACGATTTTCTTCATCTTGTCCGGACCGAGGGAGCAGTTGAGACCCATGGCATCCACACCGAGAGCGGAGAGGATCACGGCAGCAGCGTCTGCTCCCGTTCCTGTGAGCATCCGTCCCTGCTCGCTGAATACCACGGTGGAGATCACGGGAAGCTCCGGTGCGATCTCCTTTGCCGCGAGAACTGCGGCTTTGGCTTCGGCAATGTCGTTCATCGTCTCTACCGCCACAAGATCAACTCCCGCTTCCGCAGCAGCTTTCACCGATGCGGAAAAGGCTGCAATGGCTTTCTCTACGGTGAGATCACCAAGCGGCGCCATCAGTCTGCCTGTCGGACCGATATCAAGGGCGACAAAGTGCGGCTCTTTTGCATAGGGACTCTTGTCCGGTTCCGCTTCAAAGCGGGCAATGGCTTCTTTTGCAGCCGTGATCGCCGCTCTGACAAGCGCATCTGCCGTTACGTCTCCGCCGTCGGGATATTTCAGCCCGTTCACGCCGAAAGTGTTGGCGCAGAGGATGTTCGCTCCGGCATTCAGATATGCCAGATGGATCTTTATCAGCGCATCGGGATGGGATAAGCTCCACATTTCGGATGCCTCACCCGCAGAAAGTCCCGCTGCCTGTAACTGCGTTCCCATGCCGCCGTCAAAAAACAGAACACGTTCTTCAAGAATCGCCCGGAAATCCCGGTGCTTATCGTTGTTCATAGGTCAAAAGTTCCTTTCAGGAAAAATAAGATATTTGCCGGATCGGGGTGTGCCGAAAATCAGTTTTATCAATAAATTCCCACGCTTCGCCCGCGGCGCACAATTCGCCGCCTGCACACAATCTGCCACCGGAGTACGCTTCGCCTTTGGCGAATCGAAAGAATCCTTTCCATACTTCCGGCTTCCGCCGTTCTCAGCCAAGGAGTGGGGGCAAAGGGGGGAATATGAAACCTGATATCCGCACAAAGAAAATTCGTGGGAATGGGGGAGAAACTTCGGCGTCTGAGATGGTTCTCCCCCATTCCCCCATGATGAATCTCAATCCATCATAAACAGATCATTTTCAGTCACACATGCCGGGGGTATAATTGACCTCGACAATAATGTCCTCAAAGGCAATCGCACGGACTTCACCGGCACCGGTGGGATTCGACGGCTCGTACTGAATGGTGTAGCCGTCAGCTTTCAGCTTCGCAACAATGTCGTCCAGCTCTTCACGGGAGGACGCAAAGAAGCAGACATGCACAAGACCGGAACGGTTCGGCTCTTTGGGCTGGTCGACCATGCTCGGCTTGGTCATCAGCTCCAGCCATGCACCGTTGCCGACGGTCATAATGTAGGAATAATAACCGTTTTCCGGCTCATTCCAGGTCTTTAAGACCTCAGCGCCGAAATAGTCGTGGAAGAAGTTCTTAGCTCCTTCCAGATCTTTGACAAGAATACCGATGTTTGCAATTCTCATGATCATTTCCTCATGGCTTTCGCTTTGCGAAAGCGTCCTTTCTTTTGGGAATTGGGGCTGGTTTTGCGAAGCAAAATCGTCGTCGTAAGACGGCGAAGGCCACAAAACCTTTATGGGCTGTCGAACATAAGTGAGACAGCCCGTATTTCCTCACTTTGATGATTCAGTTTCCGGGGTTTGACCGGGCTTCACCGCTGCTTCCTCAATGACAGTGCGCAGGAATCGGCGGGTGGCCTCTTCTTTGGGGTTCTCAAAAAATTCTTTTGCGGGAGCATCTTCCACAACCACACCGTTTTCCATGAAGATGACACGGTTGGCGACGTTGCGGGCAAAGCTCATTTCGTGGGTGACGACCACCATCGTGACCCCTTCGGAGGCCAGCTTCGCGATGGTGTTCAGTACTTCCCGCGTCAGTTCCGGGTCAAGGGCCGAAGTGGGCTCGTCAAATAAGATGACGTCCGGGCGGAACGCGATGGAACGGGCAATGGCGACACGCTGCTGCTGACCGCCGGAGAGCTGCTCCGGATAGTAATCGGCACGGTGGAGCATGCCGACCTTGCCGAGCATTTCGTCCGCAATGGCGTTTGCTTCCTTTTTGTCCATTTTCCGGGCGGTCACAAGACCTTCCAGTACATTCTGACGCACCGTCATGTTGCGGAACAGATTGAAATTCTGGAAGACATAGCCGATCTTCATGCGCAGAGCGCGGATCTCGCTGCGCTTCACTTTGGTGATGTCTTTCTCAAAGTCACCGAAGCGTATTGTTCCGCTGTCAGCGCTTTCAAGAAAGCTGATGCAGCGGAGCAGCGTGGTTTTGCCCGAACCGCTGCTGCCGAGGACCGCAATGACCTCACCCTGATCGACACGGAAGTCGATGCCTTTCAGAACCTTGTTGGTTCCGTAGCTGCAGTGCAGATTTTTTACTTCAAGCATAGGCGGCCTCCGTTAGTTCTTCGTCTTCCATGTCATCTTCTTTTCAAGATAACTCTGCAGCGCGGACAGGATCGTGTTCAGCATCAGATAGACAAACGCAACTTCACAGTACAGGGCAAAGGGCTCAAAGTTGGCAGAGGCGATCTGCTGTGCCACTTTGAACATTTCCACCACAGTGATGCTGGCGGCAAGGGAGGAGTCTTTCGTCAGACCGATCAGAGAGCCGAACAGCGTGGGGAATGCAACTTTTGCAGCCTGCGGGAGAACAATGCGTGTCATGATCTGAAAATAGTTCAGACCGATCATGTATCCGGCTTCCACCTGTCCCTTCGGGACAGATTCAATGGAGGCGCGGATGGTTTCCGACATATATGCCGCATAGTTGAGCGAAAAGGCGATGACGGCAGAGGGAAAAGCGCTCAGCGTGATGCCGAGGGAGGGCAGACCGAAGAAGATGATATACATCTGCACGATCAGAGGTGTACCGCGGAACAGCCATACATAGAACCGCACGAACTGTTTCAGTCCCCGGATGTTCAGAACCTGAACAAGGGCGAGGATCAGAGCCAGCACCAGACTGATGGCGTAAATGCAGACGGTCAGAGGAATCGTGACCTTGACACAGTAGAGAAGCAGCTTCGGCAGGGAGGAGATCAGGATCTCCAGGATTCTTGTGCTCATTCGTTATTCTTGAAAAATCAGTTTGCGAATGCGGAGGTGGTGTAGTCGCCCTTTAAGAACTGCTCGGAGAGAGCAGCGAGGGTGCCGTCTGCACGGAGCTCGTCGAGGATCTTATTGATTTCGGCAAGGAACGCATCCTCACCCTTGCAGGTCGGGATGGCGATGATATCCTCGGAGTTCGGGATGATGAAGGAGACCTTCAGCTGATCCTGCGCTTCGGGATGAGCTTCCAGATAGGAATTGAAAACCGGCATGCTGGTGTTGCAGAAGTCGGCTCTGCCGGAGAGGACCAGACCGAGTGCTTCGCTGCTGGTGTCGATGCTGACGATCTCACAGCCCTTTTCTTCGTACCACGGAATGAAGGCGTTGGTGGTGTTGGTAGCGACCTTCTTACCGTTCAGGTCTTCTTCGGAGTTGATCGAGTTGTCGTCCGCACGGACGATGACACGTCTGCCTTCATAGTAGTAGGGGGTGGAGAAGGTGTACTTTTCCTGTCTCTTTTCGGTGATGCTGACGGCGTTGATGACGAGGTCAAAGCGGCCGGTGTCCATACCGATGAGCAGGGAGTCCCATGCGGCCTCGACAAATTCAGCTTCGACGCCCAGCTTCTCGGCGATCTTTCTGCCGAGCTCGACGTCGAGACCGGTCAGTGCGCCGGTGTCGTCGTGATAGGTGAAGGGGGGATAGGTGCCTTCGATACCGATGACGAGCTTACCGTTTGCCTTGACATTGTCAAGCTGTTTGCCGACGGTTTTTCCGCCGCATCCGATCAGGGCAGAGGCGATGATCAGCAGGGCGAGCATGAGGGGGAGGAGCTTTTTCAGGTGTTTTGACATGACAGTTCTTCCTTTCGTTTTGCAGCTTTTTATTGTGACCCCGCTCCGGCTGCATCTGTGGGGTCTTTATGGTACAGGCTGATTCCGCCGGTCAATGTCAATGATATAGGATACGTAAAAACAAGAGGTCCTTGCAGCACGGAACCTCTTTGGAAACACGGTCGGGAATGTCCTGAATGCGGAATATTTTTCCGCTGATTATATATTATACCTATTCACCCATATTGTCAATAGGTGAATAGGTGAAAATCCGAATTTTTTTCGGAAAAATCTTGATTTTCACTATGGATATGTGATACAATATGACCGGAAGGGGTGCTTTGATTTGATCTCAACCAAAGGAATATGTGCGATCCGCTTTATGATCGACCTTGCGGAGCATCCGCAGGATAAATTCATACCGCTGGACGATACAGCTGACAGACAGGTCATCTCTAAAAAATATCTGGAAATCGTGGTAAAGGATCTTGTCAAAGGCAAGCTGGTCAAAGGCGTCAGCGGCAAGGGCGGCGGATACTGCCTGACAAGAAAACCGGAAGAATATACCGTCGATGAAATTCTCATGCTGACCGAAGGGACCCTCGCACCCGTTTCGTGCCTCACCGAGGATGCCGAGGAATGTCCCATGGAATGCTCCTGCAAGACCATGCCCATGTGGCGGCAGTTCGGGGCGCTGGTGCAGGACTATTTTCATGGTATTACCGTTGCGGATCTGGTCAACGGGACTGTGGGGAAAAAGGAAAAAGACGAATAATAAGAAAAAAGACTTTGCACTTTGCAAGGTCCTTTTTTGTATATTG
>JAKSPR010000132.1 GCA_024404655.1 Clostridia bacterium
TCGCAGATAGTGGTGATGCCGGGTTTCTGCAGGGCTTTTTCAAAGGCGCGATTGTCTTTGGGCAGTTGTTCCGCCATTTCGCGGAGTGCCGGGAGGGGCAGTTTTTCCTTTGCCTCCCTGACACGGAGCCGGGCGTGATCGGCCAGTTCGTCGAGGATCGTCATATCAGTTCTCCGGACGGTTGCTGACTTCGATGAAGCGTTCAAGAACTGCGGTGGCCTTGCCGGAGTCGATGAGCTCTGCGGCCAGCGCGATGCCGTCCTTCATGCTGTCAGCCTTGCCGCCGACATAAAGGGCAGCGCCGGCGTTCATCAGAACCGCGCTTCTCTTGGGACCGCGGTCTTCGCCGCGGAGGATGGCACGGACGATCTCAGCGTTTTCTGCGGGCGTGCCTCCGACGAGTTCTTCTTCTGAGCAGCTTGCAAAGCCGAAATCCTCGGGCTTGATGACGTAATTCTTCATCCAGCCGTCCTTGAATTCACAGACGGTGGTGGGCGCGCTCATGGAGATTTCATCCAGCTTGTCCTGACCGTAGACGACCATACCGCGCTTGACGCCGAGGTTGATGAGAACCTGTGCCAGCGGCTGGACAAGGTACTCGTCATAGACGCCCAGCAGCTGCATTTTCGGCTTGCCGGGGTTGGTCAGCGGGCCGAGAATGTTGAACACGGTACGGAAACCGAGTTCTTTACGGATCGCGCCGACATATTTCATGGAGCTGTGATATTTCTGTGCAAAGAAGAAGCACATACCGACCTCGGTGAGCAGCTCTCTGCAGCGGTCGGGGCTCTGCTGGATGTTGACGCCCAGGGCTTCCAGACAGTCGGCGGTGCCGCACTGGGAGGATGCGGCGCGGTTGCCGTGCTTGGCGACCTTGACGCCGCCTGCGGCTGCGACCAGAGCGGAAGTGGTGGAGATATTGAAACTGTGGGCGTTGTCGCCGCCTGTGCCGACGATTTCAAACAGATCCATATCGGTATCCATGGGGGTTGCATGAGCGCGCATGGCAGCGGCACAGCCGGCGATTTCTGCGGTGGTCTCGGCGCGGGTGCTCTTAGTGGAGAGGGCGGCAAGGAAGGCTGCATTCTGGGTGGGAGTGGTTTCGCCGTTCATGATCTCATTCATGACGGTATAGGCTTCATCGTAGGTGAGGTCCTGTTTGCTGACAATTTTGACAATGGCTTCTTTGATCATGGTCGTAAATCTCCTTTATCGGTAATCGGTTTTGTAATCAGATATTCTTGATGAAGTTTTCCAGCATGATCCGGCCTTCCGGGGTCATGATGGATTCGGGGTGGAACTGGACGCCGTAAATGGGGTATTCTTTGTGCTGTACCGCCATGATTTCCCCGTCTTTTGTCAGGGCCGTGACTTTTAAGCAGTCCGGCATGGTGGCGGGATCGGCGGCTAGGGAATGATACCGGGCAACCGGCGTTGTACCGGAACAGCCCCGGAACAGGGAACAGGATGTATCAAGGTCGGTGTCGGACTGTTTGCCGTGCATGAGCTGTTTTGCGTAGGTGACGGTGGCACCGTAGGCAGCGCAGATGGCCTGATGACCGAGGCACACACCGAGGGTGGGAATCTCCCGGCAGATGGTTTTTGCCGCTTCCACGATGATGCCCGCGTCCTCCGGTCTGCCGGGGCCGGGGGAGAGGATGATGCGGTCGGGATGCAGAGCCCGGACTTCATCGACGGTCATTTCATCGTTGCGGATGACCCGGATGTCCGGGTCGATCTCTCCCACAAGCTGGAAGAGATTATAGGAAAAGCTGTCGTAGTTATCAATGAGCAGGATCATATATCTGCCTCCTGTGCGAGTTTCAGGGCATTCACAACGGCCTTGGCTTTGTTGATACATTCTTCGTATTCCTTTTCGGGTACGGAGTCTGCCACGATGCCCGCGCCGCTGCGGACGAAGACCTTGCCGTTCTTGCGGTAGGCGATGCGGATGGCGATGCAGGTATCCATGTTGCCGGTGAAATCAATATAGCCGATGGCACCCCCGTGGAGGGCGCGCTTGGTGGTCTCCAGTTGTCCGATGGGCTGGCAGGCACGGATCTTCGGCGCACCGGAGAGGGTACCGGCGGGGAGCACCGCACCGATGGCATCCAGCGCGTCGCAGTCGTCCCGGATCTCACCGCGGACGGTGGAACCGATGTGCATGACGTGGGAATACCGCTCAATGGAGTGGAGTTTTTCTACTTTGACAGTTCCGAAGCGGCTGATGCGTCCGAGGTCGTTCCGTCCGAGATCCACCAGCATGTTGTGTTCGGCAAGCTCCTTTTCGTCGGCCAGAAGCTCCCGCTCCAATGCCTGATCTTCTTCATCGGTTTTGCCGCGGGGACGGGTACCCGCCAGCGGGAAGGTGTGGAGGATGCCGTTTTCCAGCTTGACCAGAGTTTCGGGAGAAGCACCCGCGACTTCCACGTCCGTGCCGGAGAAATAGAACATATAGGGTGAGGGGTTGATGGTCCGCAGGATGCGGTAGGTGTTGAACAGGCTTCCGTCAAAGTCCGCGCTCAGGCGGTTGGAGAGCACGATCTGGAAGATATCGCCCTCATGGATGTGGTGCTTGGCTTTTTCCACCATGCCGCAGTAGGTTTCCTTATCAAAGAGCGGCGTAACCTCGGTGAGAAGGCGCCCGGCGGGTTCCTCTTTCTTTTCACCGTGCCGGAGCAGTTCACACAGCTGATGCGGTTCCATGGCCGCCTTGTTGTAGCCCGTTTCCGGATCATCCAGCGGCATATTGGCGATGAGGACGATCTTCTGCTTGAAGTTGTCAAAGGCGATGACCTTGTCAAAGAGCATCAGGTCGATATCACGGAAGGCTTCGGTGTCCTGCACATTTGTCCGGACAGTGGGTTCGGCATAACCGAGATAATCATAAGAGAAATAACCCACAAGGCCGCCGGTGAAGGAGGGGAGATAATCGAAGCGGGGACTCTTGTAGTCGGCGAGAATCTGACGGAGGTATTCGGCGGGATTCTCGGTTTTCACGCGGATGCTGCCCATGCGCAGCTCTCCGTTCATGCAGGTGATTTCTTCTTTCGGGTCATAGCCTAAAAATGTATAGCGTCCCCACTTCTCATTGGCGGCTGCGGATTCCAGAAGATAGCAGTGCGTTGAGACGTTTTTGAGGATGCGGATGACTTCCATCGGGGTGATGAAGTCCGAGAGAATTTCACAGCTGACGGGCAGGACCTTGTAGTCCCCGGTCTTTGCGATTCTCTTTACTTCATCGAGGGCGGGCATGATTTTCATAACGGTTCAACTTCCTTTCGGATGGGGAAAAATAAAACGCTCCCTGACTTTTTCTGTCCGGAGCGCTGTTTCTGTGAAAAAAGAAAACGCCTTTGACAGAATGAATATACTGTCAAGGACGAATAAATACTATCCGCGGTGCCACCTTGCCTTCACGGGAGAACCCGTGCACTTGTCGGAATACTTCCATATTCCCGGCCTCTCACGTGTGCCTGACGTCGCAGAATACTGGCAGAAACGATGCTTCTGTGGTTCCCTGCGCCCTCCGCGGTCCATTTGACGGTCTGTTTCGTGCCCGGATCTCAGCATCCCGGGCTCTCTGGAACGGCGTGTTCCGTCGTTATCTCCGCTTCATCGGTTTAGCTTGCTAAATTACCCATAGTATAGCACAAGAAATCCCGGCTGTCAAGACATCGGATGAAACTGTTACATATTATTCATAAATATACAAAAAGTGCCCCGGTATAAAACCGGGACACTCTTAAATGGCTTTTTGGAAATTATTCGATGGAGGTGTACTTGTCGATGAACTTTTGCATCTGCTTCAGAGCGTTCTTTTCCATAGAAGTGTACTTGGAAGCGAACGGCTTCTTGCCCTGGACCATTTCACGGACGATGTAGCCCATGGTGCCGAAGGGATCGCCGTAGATGTGGGCGATATCAGGCTTACAGTTGTCACGGATCAGGTCGATCATGGAAGCGGAGATGCTGTCGCGTGCATACTTGTTCTTCAGAAGGACTTCGTAGTAGCTGGGCAGGACATCCTTGTAGCCGGTGAACGCGAGCTCTTCGAGAACGGCAGAAACGGTATCGAGCTTTGTGATGTTGTAGGGAACTGCCATGATGCTCATGATATCGTGGACGTCGGAGACATACTGTTCCTGTGCTTCATCGTAGAGGGGCATGGGAACGACGCCGTAGTCGTTCTTCATATCACGCATATTTTCTGCGGTGTAGAAGAAGCCGATCAAGAACATGCTGTCGCCGTGGCAGAACATTTCACGGTTCTTGACGTCTTCTTCGTAAGCAGTACCGGAGTTGTAGCCGCCGACGGTATCGCGGGCGATGGCGTAGATCGCGTCGCAGACGTTGATGGTACGGTCGTTGTTCAGAACGAGATAGGGGATATCGTTCTCGTCACGGGCGGTGGTACGGGCACCTGCGCCGGAGAAGAAGCCGTCGAGGTTGTTGTAGGAGTTGATGCAGTAACCGACGCGGTCTTCACGGTCGATCTGACCGTTGTTGTTTAAGTCGGAGTATACTTCTTCAGCGATCTTGCGGAATCTTTCAATGGTCCACTTGTGATCGAGGACTTCCTGATACAGGCCGTCGGCATCTTCATAGAAGTCTGCAAACATCTGCTTGTTGTAGTAGATACAGTCAAGGCAGCGGGAACGGTCAACGGTGAAGTCACCGGACAGCGCAAAGATGCGGTCGTTGCCGATGGTCATTTCCTTCATGTAGGTGTAGTCCCACCAGGGCTGATCATAGCTTAAATACTTTGCATTGAACATGTTATAGAACATGCCTTCTGCTGCGAACTTTGCGGAGTTCCACTGAATCAGGCTGAACAGGTCAATGGAGGTGTCGTTTGCCAGCATGAGCTTGTTGAAGCTGTTGCCGGTGTTGTCGGTGGTGACGCCGGAATTGAAGAAGTCGAGGTCGACATTCAGCTTGTCTTCAACAGCAATGTTGGCGTTGTAGATCGCGTCGTTGAGGATATCGCCGTCCAGCTGACCTGCGATATCAATGTAGGTCTCTGCGACGGAAATGGAGTTTGTGGTGTACCAGAGATGGACGACTTCACCGCCGAAATCCGTGCCTTCCGGAACACCGGAGGTAAGCAGGTCCATGGGATCGACTTCTTCGGTCTCAACGGACTTGGTGTCGTTGACCTTCTGGGTCTCGGTCGGAGCAGTTGCGGTATCGCCGCAGGAAGCCATCAGAGAGGAGGCAGCAAGCAGTGCTGCGAGGAAAAACGAGAGCTTTTTCATGCTTTTTTACTCCTATATGTTATTTTAGAACGCTAACTGTTATTATACAGCAAAATCTCAAAAAAAGCAAGTATTTACAGGAAAAATTGCGCTGAATTCCGGATAATTTTAATGGATTTTGTCGGATCAGAGCACGATACTGATCAGTGTATTCAGTTGATCCCGGTCTTCCTCGATATCCGTGCAGGCGTATTCTCTTTCGTCCCGGTTGACGGTTACCTGATGGACGCCGGAGGAAAAGTCAAAGAGGACGATATAGATGCAGATTCCGCTCCAGCTGCGGTGGATATACAGCTTCCCGTTTTCAAAATAGCTGAACCAGCGGTCATCCATATCGCTTGGGATATGACCGTGTTTCAGATTTGTGATCTCTTGATCCGTGAAGTGACGGCGGATGGTAAAGACGGCGGTTTTTTCCGGCATCGGTGTGATTTCCCAATCGTCTTTGACCGCACAGCGCACAGAATCATTTTCGTCTGCTCTTTGGGGATTTTCATCCGTCCGGGTATCCTCTTTTTCTTCGCGGAAACGGGTTTCTCCCTCATCAGCGCTTTTCGCCGCAGCAGAGGAGAGTTTTTTCTTGTGGAGCACGAACCAGACAATACCGTCAATGAGCAGGATCACGCCGAGGAAGGGCACGACGAACATCAGCGCCAGCGTTCCGCCAAGACCGGCAAACATACCGGTGGAACGGAGATCAAGGATGCTGATATAGACCACAAAAGCCATGATGAGAAGGGTGATCGCGGCAATGGCCGGACACGGTCCGGAAGTGAAAAGAAAACCGTCAGTCCCTGTCCCGCGTTTTCTCCGGATGGCAAGGGCTGCACAGTGGATCCACATGCCGAGAGCGATGATGCCTGCGGCAATACCGATGGCCAGTATGGCAATGGACAAAAACAGGGGAATGTCATCGTAAACAATATTCAGACCCAGAAACCCGAGAATTGCCGCGGCGGCAGCACACAGGGTTAGGATCGCCGCACGGCGGCAGGTCACGGAAATCTCTGATTGTGTTTTTTTCATGGGAAACGTCCTTTCTGCGGCGGAGAGCGCGTAAACAGTATGGTAGGCGGCGGAGTTTCTGCCCTCGGCTTGATTCTGGTTTTATCCCGGCGTTGTGGGGTGACCGGCAAGGACTTTGCGGTCGCCCTTGCAGTCTTCACGGGGGTCCTTTTTTGATTATGCTGTGAATGGAGTATTTTGGGGGACTGTGTGAACTGCAGCATTCTGTGGTTTTTTGCTGCAAAAAATACAGCGAAGCTATGGAAAAAACGGAAAAGCTGTGATACAATAAGAGAAGACAAAACGAAAAAAGGAGATGGGCGGTTTTGACAGCCTACATATTTCTTCTGCTCGCCCTGTTTGCCGGAGCCTGCAAGGGCTGGTGCGGCAAGAAAACGAGCTTTCTGATGGAGAAACCGACGGATGCGGCTGCATTCAACGGTCTGCGGATGTTCCTCTGTATCATCATCGGCATCGGATTTGTGTTTTTGGAAGGTCACGCGGCGGGCCTGCTGCTTGACGGCACGATGTTTGCCATCTGTCTGTTAAGCGGTATTTCCAACGCCATGTTCGTTGTGATCTGGCTGTTTGCCGTGCGGAAAAACGCCTATATGATGGTGGAGGTCGCCCTCATGCTGGGGTGTCTCATTCCCACCTTCGGGACGGCGCTGCTGTTCGGCGAAGAAATCCGCGCGGCGCAGATCATCGGCTTTGTGCTTTTGACCGCCGCTGTGGTGCTCCTGACCGGATACAACAAGCAGATCACGGGAAAAAAGACCTTCGGGGATATCCTGCTTCTGATTCTTGCCGGAACGGCGGAGGGTTTATGCGGCTTTGCCCAGCAGCTTTATAAGCACATCAGCCTGCCCGCACATCCGGAATACAGCAGTGCGGTTTACAATTTCTATACCTACGTCTTTGCGTTTCTCTGTCTTATGCTCGTTTTGCTTGTGTTCCGCATGAAAGATGCGGACAAGGGTGCGGAGCAGGAGAACTTCGGTCGGAAGATCCGCTCGGTATTTGTTCTGATCGCCGTGATGGCGCTGTGTCTGTTCTGCAATTCCTATTTCCAGACGCTGGCGACGGCGGTTTACGGCATGAGCTCGCAGGTTCTCTATCCCTTTATGAAAGGCGGATCGCTGATTCTCTCCACAGCCATGTCCGCGGTTTTCTTCGGTGAGAAGATCACAGCGCGGAGTGTGTGCGGGGTGACTGTCGCCTTTTTAGGACTGATCTTCATCAATGTTCTGTCATTCTGAATACGGAAAAGCAATCACCGCGTCTGCGTTTGTTCGGCAGACGCGGTTTTTCTCACTTTTTCAGAAATTCCT
>JAKSPR010000133.1 GCA_024404655.1 Clostridia bacterium
CGACTCAATCTGAAGTATGCCCTAACAACAGATGGTAGCCGTGCCAATCTTCTTTACAAAGCCGTCACTGCCGGTGATCCGCCCTACGATGCGGCAGTCCTCCGTTTTTCCAACGCCTATTCCAAATCACAGTACTGTCTTGATCTCCTTTCGCTTGAAAACCTGTCCGTCAATGCTTCCTGGTGGGATCAGAACTCCGTACGTGATCTGTCCATTGCCGGTGTGCTGCGCATGATTACAGGCGATATTTTCTACCGTCATTATGACGGCGTTCAGGTGTTGCTCTTCAATAAAAACATTGCCAAGGATTACGATATTGAAAATCTGTATGACTGTGTGACAGAAGGTCGCTGGACTGTCGAAAAAATGGGCGAAGTATGCCGTCTCACAACGAGAGAACTGGACGGCAACGGCAAGATGGATCGTTATGACCAGTGGGGTTATGCATCGCAGAACAACGACTATCTTCCCGCGCTGATCAATGCCTGCGGTATGCGCCTGATTCAGAAGGACGAAAATGACATTCCTTACTGTTCCATTGATATTGAAAAAACTTCCAACATGCTGGAACAGTACAGTTCTTATTACAAAGACTGCACATTCGATATCGGTCGTGATGCACATTACGAAAACCTTTGTGCATTCTGGATATTCCCGGAAGGACGCTCCCTGCTTTACTGGGCTGCCGTTCATTACATTCCGTGGAAACTCCGTGATATCGATTTCGACTTCGGCATTCTGCCAATCCCGAAATACGATGAGAGTCAGGCAGAATACATTTCAGCATTGACGCCGTACCACAGTTATTGCTACATGATTCCGAAGAGTGCGGGAGATCCCGAAGACAGTGCTTATATTATGGATGCACTCGGCTTCTATGGTGAAAATATCGTCAAGGACGTTTATTATGATTCCTGTCTGAAACGGAAATATTCCAACGATGAAGAATCCTTTGCGATGCTGGATATCATTTTCAACAATATTGTATACGACCTTGGTGCATATGCCGATTTCGGCAACTTCTGCAACTATTTTTCTGATATCTTCACAAACAAATCCGAAGTAGACATTGCCTCTGTATATGCAAAATTTAAGACGAAAATCGAAACCGGTATCGATAAATACATATCACATGCAATTGATGATCTCAAATAATGAAGAGAGGAATTCTGAATCTCATGACTTACGAAGAATTAAGAATCAAATCAAACTGCGGCTGGAATACATGGTATTCTCCCGCAATGACCGCACATGTTCTGCTTCCCTACGGGTTTGGCATCAATCTCTGCTTCTCGGACTATGCAAACGGAAGTGTAATGCGTAATCTGAAAGTCGGCGATCAAAAACTGCGCCCGGGCAAACGCAGTTGGGACGGCACCTATATAAATCTTACATTTGAAAGTGAAAGTGCAGGATACACCGTAGAAAGTACCGTGGATAACGGCGATCAGATCATCCTGGTAACGCCGGACGTAAAAGGCAGACGTGCGCCTGTTCTGATTGCGGAAGCCTGCATTTTCTGGGGCAAGGACGGCACGCTTTCCAAGAACGGCAAAACGATTGCTGCAGATTTTGCCGACGGAAAACACATTGAAATCTTCACGACCGGAAAGGATGCACATTATCCCTTTTCAGGTTCGACCTGTCCGTTCCTTACTGCAGTTCTTGACGAACCCGTCGTGGTTTCCACCCGTCCCTGTACTGTGTCGGAAGCGCGTGCCCTGCTTGATCGCGGTCACGATGCCGTCTCAGCCGACGAAGCATCCAAAGGCAAAAATGCAAAAGCATATCAGGCAATGAAGAGCTGCCTTGCATGGGATACCATTTATGAACCGGAACACGACCGTGTCTGTTCTCCCGTCAGTCGCTCCTGGAGCGAGGGATGGGGTGGTTATGTCCTGTTTGACTGGGACACGTTCTTTGCATCCCTCATGTGCGGTTACTGCTCAAAAGAGCTTGCCTATCTGAATGCTTTCGCCATCACGAACGAGATGACTGAAGACGGATTCGTTCCGAATTTCGGTACGGTTTCCGACTGTAAAAGTCGTGACCGTTCTCAGCCTCCGGTCGGCACGATGATCGTCAAAGAACTGTACGACTGGTTCGGTGATGACTGGTTCGTAAAAGAAATCTGGCCTGCAATGTACCGCTGGAATACCTGGTTCTGGAATAACAGACGTCTTCCCGATCACACCTTCTGCTGGGGCTCCAATGCGTTTTCCTATAAAAACGGACGCTGGTTTGAAGTTCATGATACCCACAATCTTCAGGGCGCAAAATTTGAATCCGGACTTGACAATTCCCCCATGTATGACGACGCTGTTTTCGATCCGGAATCCAATCTGATGCTGCTCTCGGATGTCGGTCTGACGGGACTTTTCATCAAGGACTGCCGGTGTCTCATCGACCTTGCGGAAACTGCAGGACATCCCGAAGCCATTCCGGTTCTGAAGGAACGTCTTAATGAAACCGAAGCAGCCATGCAGAAACTCTGGAATCCCGAGACCGGTATTTTTGAGAACCTCGATGCGGTAACAGGTAAATTCAGTCACCGGATCTCCCCGACCAACTTCTACAGTATGTTTTCACACAATGTCACGGATGAACAGAAAAAGTCGATGATCGAACGGTATCTTTATGATCCCGATGAACTCGGCGGCGAATTTGTTCTCCCCTCAATTTCCAGACGCGATCCCGCATACAAAGATCAGGACTACTGGCGCGGAAGAATCTGGGCACCTATGAATTTCCTTGTCTATGAAGCACTTTCGGAAGCAGGAATGGAAGAAGCTGAACAATTCGTTGCGGATTCCTCCGAAGCACTCCTTCTCAAAGAATGGAATGAGCACGGTCATGTCCATGAAAACTACAACGGCGATACCGGTTGGGGCTGCGATAAGCCAAACAGCAACAACTTCTATCACTGGGGTGGTCTGCTCGGTCATATTGCGATCGTTCACGAAAAAAAGCATAACTCTGATACATAAAGCTGCTGTTTCCCTTGTTGCATTCATTCGCTGTCACCATTCTATTTGGTCAGTCGCATTATGTTGAGCCTTACAAGCTGAAAAAGCCTTTTCCAAATCCGAAAGAAGCTCGAGTCTGGAAGAGGCTTTTCTCTATTTTGTTATTTATAGAAGTCACAGGAAATGGCGGAGACACACGCATGGTGATGAATTTCCATCCTGTATCTGGAATGACGTAATTTTTTATGCTTGACGTTTTTTACATGTCAGCGAAACAATTTCGCTTGATATCCCATTGACGGAAATGAAAATATCGGTATAATAAAATATAGAGACTATACGGAATACGCATCGGAGGTATCATATATGATTTACAAGAACATTGAAGTCCACGGAGCCAGTGAGGTCTATACGCTCCTAAACGGCGCAGATGCTTTTCTGCGAGTACCGTCCTCTGTGGATATGTATATGGGCGATCAGGGAAAGCGTATGAACCGGGGGGCAACGGGCATTGAACTCCGGTTTGTCATCACGGAAGGCACGGAGGCTGTTTTTACCCTCTGCACGCCCACGGGGACCGGAACCAATGCGACCCTTTACTACGGCGATTTTGCCTCCGACTGGCCTGAAACCACAAAAAGGATCGAGGGGGAACCGACGGAGGTCGTCATCCGCATCCCGGGAGAAATTACAAAGCTGCGCAGCATTGCAAAGCAGTACGGGCATCGGTTCTCTCCGGATGTGGTGCGGGTTATCCTCGACGGGCCTGTCGCTGTTTTGAAAACACCGGACAATGTGGTACCGCCAATGGCGGATCAAGTGCCAAAGAAGGTCTATCTTGCATACGGTTCCTCCATCACCCACGGAAGTATCGCTCTGTCCCGCGCTTATGAATATGTCAACCGCATCGGGGAGGAGCTGGGCTGCGATGCCTACAACTATGGATTTGCGGGTGCGGCATGTCTGGAACCTGCTATGGCGGACTATCTGGCGGCACAGAACTTCGACATTGCGACACTGGAAATGGGCATCAACATCCTCGGCATCGCACCGGAAGATTTTGAAGGACGGGTGCGCAGATTCCTCTCCATCATTGCCGATTCTCATCCGAATGCTGTGATCTTTGCCATCGATGTATTCTACTGTGTGGATGACTATACAGGCCGCGGTCACGCGGCGCGCTTCCGGGAAATCACGGAGCGGGTGGTCAGAGAACTTGCCCGTCCGAACGTCGTCTATGTAAACGGCTGCTCGATTCTGCCCGATGCGCGTTTTCTCACGACCGGCCTTGTCCACCCCGCCCCCAGAGGCATCATGCAGATGACGGAAAATCTGCTGAAAGTCATAGCGGAACATCTGTAAATCTTTTTTCACCAATCACAGAAGGAGATGGTACATCCCATGTCCTATAAAAAAATCGCAGAGCTTGCAGGAGTATCGTCCGCCACCGTCACAAAAGTCTTCAGCGGCAGCCACGAGATCAGTGAGGAAACGACCAACCGTGTTATCTCGGTTGCCAAAGCACATATAGTACAGAATATGAGGATATCCATCGAAGACCAAAGAACATCCGGATGGCTGATGTTTGCGAAGAAGTTTGCTTTTTCGTTATGAATACAGATGTAATCCACCAAAGGAAAACCTCGGGTGAATTTCTTAACTGTGTCAGTCATACGCACACATGCAAAACAACAATCCCCCGATACTAAAATGATCGAGGGATTGTTATTTTAAATGCTTATTGAAATTGTATCGTTTCCCCGTGCTGTGACTGTACCATTTTTCATGACTGTAAGCTGAGCACCGAATCCGTATTTCGTGCCGTCTGCATCAAAATATACAGAATAACTGTCATTGCCAACCGAAATACCTTCGACGGCAAAATACCGCCATGTGCCGTTTGCAAGCGGTCTGACAGTCAGTTTACCATCCGTAATACGGATGCCGCATGCGCCGGAGAGCACAAGATCGCAGAACGTGGAATGATTGTAATCCGCTCCGCGCTCTTTGGCGAATTTGCCTTTATAGGTGTGATCCAGCAAAATCAGATCACGCGCAATCCACTGTCCGGTAAAGGGTTCCTGGTTTTCATCGATCCAGTTGATCACGCGGCCGTCCTTATACAGGTGCTGCGATGCTGCATAGGTATGCAGATGCTTCATATACGACTGCGCATCGATGACGTTGCTTCCCCGGGTACCAAGCAGCGTATACAGTCCCGTCAGCGTCTGGCTGGTAGCATAAGGCCAGACAGGACCATCCCAGAGACATTCATGGCGGACGGTACAGGTCATAAAACCCTTGTGTGCCATATCTGCTGTTGTAATGCTGTAGGGCGCATTGAAATGTGCCGGATCATCAAGGAGTGCATAAGCATGATCCTGCTCCGGCGTCGTCAGCCCTTCATAGCACCACGGGATAAAGCCGATTTCTTCTTTTGCATTCCGGGCATCATCTGTGCGGGAAAAATCAGCCTCCCCTGTTACATCTGCCATAGGTACCGTCTTATAGAAACCGTCTGCATCGTCCCAGAGGTATTTTCGGATCAGCTGCCGCAGTTCTTTGGCCTCTGCTTCATATTCTGCGCCTTTGGAGTTTCCGAGCATACTGCAGAGCGCTGCCATGCCTTTCGCGGCACCGTACATATAGCTGTTGATGGTCGGACGCAGGCCGTCGCCGCTGATGGAATACTCCATGCCGTCGCGGTTATCGTGAGACCAGTATAGACCGTATTTCGTTTTGTGCCGGGTCCGCAGCGCCTGATAATACTGCTCCAGTCCAGCAAAAATTTCTTCGGCAAAAGGTTTATCGCCATAGTCGATACAGTATGCGCACGCACAGGGAATCAGGGTATTCGTATAGGCAAGGCAGTCCTCCAGCCGATCAGGCTGCAGAAAAGCGCGGATATCGTCCTTTATAATACTTTTGTCATGCAGCCATCGTCCCTCTGTGATATGATGTCCTACAGGACAGGCTATGGTATTGTATTTTCCGCTCCACCCTACTTGCGGGAGGAATTCCGTAATTACCCAGCCTTCCGGCGTGGTGCGCAGGTGCTTCCGGAATGTCCAGAAGCGGAAATAATAGGTTTCCTCCACCTGTTTGTCATCACAGGAAAACAGCGGAATCTGACCGGGAAGCCATGCAATTGCCTCCTTGTCGCTGATGGCATTCTGATACAGTTCTTCATGCTCGTTATGGAATTTTTCAAAGTAGGTCTCTGCCAGTTTTCTCATTTCGCCTTTTCCTTTCAGCATGTATGTATCGGGGATATTCAATCCTCAAAATCATCCAGTGTAAAGTCACCTTCCGCAATCGCTGTACCGATGTATTCATCCGATTTTTTCCGGCCGTTATACCAGATCTGCCATGTATTCTTTTCTGCATCATAGTATGCAGATGGTTTGTAGCAGGAATCCTCATCCCACATCCCCTTATCCGGTGTCACCAGGGGATTCGCCTTGCAGCGCTTCCAGCCTGTGATCCCGTTTTTGGAAGCTGCGGCACAGATACAGGCGGTATTGATATCGCGGTAGCCAATATAGAACATGAGATAACCAAGTGTCGGGTGTTTCAGAACCTGACAGCCGCCGATGCGGTCCTGTTCGTATTCTTTACCGGGATTCTTCACAACGATGGGGTTGATTTTGGATTTTCTCCATGTGATACCGTCGTCGCTTTCTGCGTAAGCGATCACATTAGGCTCATAAGTCTCCCCGGCGGCGTACCACATACGATAGATCCCGTTTTCGTAAAGGACACAGGGATTCATGACGGACATGCCCTCCCAGTGCCGCTCGGGAATGAGAACGGGTTCACTTCCGATACGGGTAAAGTGTTCTCCGTCGCTGCTTTCCGCAAGTCCGATAAAGCTATAGCCTCTTGCCTGTCCGGTATACCACATCCGATAGGTATCACCGATTTTCAGCACACCATTGCGGTTGATATTATCTTCCCAGCCACTTTCCGGATCATGGGACAGGGTGATCTGCATTTCCCCAAAATGGATTCCATCAATGGAATACGTGACAGCCAGTGCTTTCTTCGGCCGCCAGGAAAGATCCATGCGGTACGGCCCGTCAGCTCTTTCTTTTGTGACATAAACATCAAACAGAGTTCCCGTAGCGGGGCCGCCGTAAATAGGGTTTTCAGGGGATTTTTTGAAGTGAATCATATCTGCATACTTCCCTTCTAACTTAAATACGTGTCAATTTAAGAATATACTTTTCCCCACACTTAACTGTCTTTGGGTCATCCACGATTCTGAATCTTTCACCAGAAAGGATTTCCATATCCCGAAAGCCGCCTTCAATAACGACCTCTGCCTCGTTTTCGTTCCATAAAATAGAAACATGCCAGCCGCCTACTGTAAGAAGACCTGAAATTCTACCACACTTCCATTCATCAGGAAGCGCAGGAAGCAGAGTAATTCTGCCGTCCGCAGAACAGAGAAGCATTTCATTGACTGCCGCGGTAAAGCCAATATCAGCATCAATCTGGAACGGAGCAAGCCGCATATCATCACACAAAACGGAGCTCATTCGTCTCCAGTCATTGTGTAATGTGAAGAGATT
>JAKSPR010000134.1 GCA_024404655.1 Clostridia bacterium
CAACGCGGAAAGATCTGTATCCCGCTTCCGTCACCGTAACACCGCAGAAAAGGCGGTAGAAGGATGCGTCGATCCCGGCGTGCATCTCATGGCTGTGGGAATGCATCGCGCCTTTATATGCCCACTGCTCCCAGAGAGAAGTCGCCCCGTTTGCAAGGAGATAGCCGAAGCCCGGATAGCTGTCCACCGACAGAATCTGCGGAATCAGGTCCACAGCCCCTGCCGCAGCCATGACCGGAAGCAGCGCCATCGTGCCGTATCCTCCGGTATCGAGATGACCGGTTTCCTCCAGCATTTTCCGGAGCACCGCCAGTGATTTTTCCAGCTTCTCGCCCTGCAGAAGGCCGAAGAATGCCGGGAGTACGATATCCGGCTGGCGGCCGGAGGCGATGGAACCGTCCCCATGATAATGACGGTCAATAAAGCCCGCTCTGACCGTTTCCTTCCATTCGGCGCAGAGTGCCCGGTTTTCTTCATTTCCAAGAACCGCAGATACTTCTTCAAGAATACAGCAGTACGCATAGAGCAGCGCTGTGTTGACAGAAGCCTTGCACTGACCGAAGCCCTCCCAGGTATTATCATTGGGCAGGCACCAGTCGCCGTATCCGTTTTCGTGTACTCCGCCGTCGGCACTGACCCAGAAACGGACCTCTTCCATCATATCGGCATATCCGGCCTTCATCAGTCGAAGATCTCCATAAAAATGATAAAGACGGTAAGCAAGCATAATATAATCGCCGTACCAGTCTGGATTGGCGGATGCGATATCATGTCCCGACGCGGTAATATCCCGATACCATTTCCGGTAATAGGATTCCATATTGAAATTGTGGATTGCGGCAGCCTCCATCATCTGGGAGTCCATATTGCAGGGTGTACGTTCGTCCCGTACCGGACAGTCCGTAGGAATGCTCACCTGATTGCAGTGCATGCTCTGACGGCACAGCTCATGGATCCGCATGACAGTGGCATCGGAGCAGGAAAAATCTCCGCTGTCCTCCACGTCAGCGCAGAGCATCAGTGCCCGGATAGATAGTTCCGCAGCTTCCCCAATAACCTCGACCGCCGCATAGCGGAAACCATGGTAAGTAAAGGATGGATGCCAGGTCTCAACTCCGACGCCTGAACAGATATAGGTATCCGTCGCCCGCGCTTCACGGTTTGTTTCCGGGTCGGGAGTACCGTCCGGGAACAGCATTTCGCTGTGTCGGATGATGATCTTCGTGCCTGCCGCAGCCTTTACTGTGATCTCCGTAATACCCTGCAGATTGACGCCGAAGTCATAGACCGTACTGTTTCCGTTTTCCCAGAAGGCAATCGGTGAAAACCGCTCACGTACCCGGATCGGAGGCATCTCATCGGGGAGAAGCTTTCCTTTCGGCGCATCACTTTCCGAGGGAACCGCCGGATACCGGGAGAATTCCGTCCGGCGGGCATCGCAGGTTTCCCCAAGATACATGCCGTTTTCGGTAACAGCGGAATCGCGGAAGCACCAGCTGTCATCGGAATCAATGCGCTCGGTCGCCCCGTCCTCGTAGGTCAGGACGATGGAGCAGCGCAGGCCTTTCTTTCCGTCATAGCGGAAACCCCATTTGGAATAGGCCATGTCGTAGCCGCAGCCAAGCTGCAGGGAGATGGTATTCTCTCCCGACAGAATATACGGCGTGATATCCAGGGTCTCATAATACTGATAAATATCGTACCGGGTGTTTGCGGGCATGAAGAAATGATCGCAGCACAGACGGTTATTTACGGAACAGACAAACCAGCCAAGCCCCGTGACATAAGCCCGTGCGGTACGGATCTTCTTTCCGACAGAGAATGTCTTTTCAAAGACGGGAGCGCTGATCTGCTGATCTTTTTCGCCGCAGGTGATCCATGCGGCTCTGTCAAGATCGTCGGCTGCCGTTTCAAAATGAGCCATGGGGGAGGTCATGGTCTGCCCGCCAACTGTAGCTGTGACCTGCCATGTGTATGCCGTTGCCGGGTGGAGTTCCAGTTCCTCCGTCAGTGCAAAACGCATGGCATCCCCGCACCGGATACCGGTATCATAGCTGCCGCCGTCCCAGCTGACAAAGACGCGGTACGACTGCTGCACAGCGTCCCGCTCGCCATCACCTGTATAGTTCCAGGTCAGAGCGATATCCCGTCCGGTTCCGATGGGATCCGTTAAGCCATTTGTCTGCAAACGATTAAATCTCATAATCTGTCCTCTGCTTTCTGCATTTTTCGGTTTGCGTCAATATTCCTTATCAAAACACGTTACTGCCATTATTTGTATATACAGCGTTCTTTCCAGTGTTTTCTCTTTGGCTAATTATAGCATACCAAAGGGGATAAATCAATATCGGCGGGCCAATTTTCTCTTTTCTGCAGGCATTGTATCTTTTGCTCATGACAGGTATTGACAATGCCTTATGTTTTCATTATAATAACATTATTGAAAGTCCTGCAGAGCCGCAAATAGAAAGGAACAAACGTAATTATGAGAACCATCCGCGTTACAGTCTGGAACGAATACATCCACGAAAAAGATCCGCGTATTGCCAAAATATATCCCGATGGCATCCATGGTGCCATCGCCTCCATGCTTGGCCGTGAAGAGGATTTTGAGATCCGTACAGCAACACTGGATATGCCGGAGCACGGTCTGACTGACGATGTGCTGAACACAACGGATGTTCTGATCTGGTGGGGGCACCTTGCCCATGCAAAGGTTTCCGATGAAGTTGCCGAAAAGGTCCGTCAGCGTGTACTCGCAGGCATGGGATTGATCGTTCTGCACTCCGGCCATCTTTCCAAGCCCTTTGTCAAACTAATGGGAACGATCTGCCGATCCAAATGGCGTGAAAACGACGAACTCGAACGCATCTGGGTCATTGAGCCCGGTCACCCCATTGCTGAGGGTTTGCCGGAATATATTGAACTTCCCAAAGAGGAAACTTACGGAGAACGCTTTGACATTCCGAAGCCTGATGACCTTGTCTTCATCAGCTGGTTTTCCGGCGGTGAGGTCTTCCGCAGCGGATGCTGCTACAACCGCGGCAACGGAAAGGTCTTCTATTTCCGTCCCGGACACGAGGAATATCCGACCTTCTACCGCGAAGATATCACGCGCATTCTTGCCAATGCGGTGCGCTGGGCCTGCCCGCGCATGATCACCCCGCCCACGTTCGGACATTATGAAGCCATTGAGCATGTGAAAGATAAGTTTGAGGGCCGTTCCATGGAAGAGCGTACTCATGCCACTCTCGGAAAAACCTGATCAACAGTTGACACCAGGCAAGAGAGGCTCATTTTATGAGTGAAAAGGAAATCGTCAGAATCGGCATCATCGGCTGCGGCGGCATCGCCAACGGAGTCCATATCACACAGCTTCTGAATGTGAATCAGTGCAAGATTACTGCCCTCTGCGATATTAATCCAAAAGCTCTTGCTTCTACAGCAGCCCGTGTCGGTATTGACGAAGCTCACTGCTTTTCGGATTATCACGATCTGATCGCCTGTCCCGATGTGGATGCAGTCGAGATCTGCACTCCGAACTATCTGCATATTCCCATGGCTGTCGATGTTGTCCACGCCGGGAAATCCGTCAATGTGGAAAAGCCTCTTGCCATCCGTTATGAACAGGCAAAGGCACTGGAAGACGCACTTGCAGAAACCCCGGTCCCGAACATGATGTGCTTCTCCTACCGTTTCTTCCCTGCGGTCCGCTATGCAAAGTGGATCCTTGACAAAGGACTGATCGGAAAAATCGTTTCCGTCAACGTGGAATATCTGAAGTCCAGTGCTTTCTGGGAGGGCAGACGTCTGGAATGGCGTTTTGTCAAAGAATATGCCGGAACCGGCGTGCTCGGTGATCTCGGCGTCCATCTGATCGATATGGCGCGGTTCCTACTCGGTGATTTTCATTCTGTCTGCGCACAGACCGGTATCGTTGTGAAGCAGCGCAAACGTCTTGACAGCGAAGAATACGGCAGCGTGGAAACCGATGACTACTGCAACTTTCTTGCCGATATCGGCGACGGCATTCCCGGCAGTTTCACAGTCACCCGCTGTGCGCTCGGCAATGCCAATACCATCAAATACGATATTTTCGGTGAGGACGGCGTCATCTCCTTCAACCTGAACAATCCGGATACACTCGGTGTCTGCATCGGTGAGGTAGACAAGAAATCCGACGGTCTGCATCAGGTCAGAGTCCCGGCAGAATTCCGTATCGGGCAGGAGCAGATGTTTGTCGATATGGTATCCGGCAAGCCCTGTCAGTTCCTCCCCACAGTCGAAGACGGCATCGCATGTCAGAAGATCCTCGATGCTCTTCTTGATTCTTCGGAGCAGAGACGCTGGGTTGATATCAGATAATAGCGCTGTGAATTGAGGATATTCGCTATCTATTGAAAATCTGTAAAAAAAGGAGATACAGCAATGGCAGCAAACGGAACATGGTTTGGATTCCCCTGTGAATCCTTTACATTCGAGGGCAAAGACGCTCTGATTGTCTTCCCTGAAACCCCTGACGAAAAACGGAACTGGACTCTGAAAATGGAGTACCGTGACGCATACCCGGAAACGGAACTGGCTCTTCTGAAAAAGGGCTTTCATGCCGCATTTCTCACAAACCGCACCCGCTGGGCGACCCGTGACGACTGCGATGCCAAAGACCGTTTCTGCGCGTATTTACAGGAACACTACGGCCTGCGGGACCGCTGCGTTCCCGTCGGCATGAGCTGCGGCGGTGCCCATGCGGTCAATTTTGCCGGATTCTATCCCGAACGGGTGGCCTGCATGTTCATTGATGCACCGGTCCTTGACTTCATTGATCTGCCCGGACGGCACGGCTCTCCATCCTGTGAGCATATCTGGGAAACCGAATTTACCGAAGCCTATCCCGGTATTTCGCGGGTGGGACTGTTCTCTTTTGATAATCACCCGATCGGAAAAGCTCCGGTCCTGACTGAACACCGCATTCCCATTGTCCTCTGCCATGGCACAGAGGACATCACCGTTGACTACAACCGCCACGGCAGACTGCTCTATGAGGCTTATGCCGATGCGGGATTATCCCGGTATTTTCTCGATCTTCCAAGAGAATACGAAGGGCATCATCCCCACGGCTTCCCGGGCGATCCGACCCCCATCGTCGATTTCATTCTGAAATTCTGCCGCTGATATCTTCTGGAGGTATATGCGTGAAAACGATAACCATTCAGCTTGGGGACCGTCCGGACGGTATTGTCAGCAAAGACATCTACGGTCAGTTCATAGAGAATCTCGGAGACTGCATCTGGGGCGGCATCTGTGATGATGCCCCTGCCCTGACCGACGAACACCATATCCGGCTGGATGTGGAAGAAAAAGTACGGGAGCTCGCCCCGCCTGTGATCCGCTATCCAGGCGGCACGGTGATGAGCATCTATCACTGGATAGATGCCGAAGGTCCGATGGAGAAACGGCAACAGAAAAAGAATCTCATATGGGGCGGTGTCCTCAGTCCGGAATTCGGTACAGCGGAATTTGTTCAGTACTGCCGCCGTGTCGGAGCTGAGCCTATGATCTGTGTGAATATGGCCTCCGGAACACCGGAGGAAGCCGGGGCATGGGTGGAATACTGCAACGGCACAGACAACAGCTATTATGCCAATCTGCGCCGTGAGCACGGCTATCCCGAACCATTCGGAGTAAAATACTGGTGTATCGGGAATGAATGCTATGCAGAGCCTGACATCGGCATGCAGGATGATGTCCACCGCTATATCCGTGAAGCAAAGGAATTCATCAAGTTCATGAAGCTGACCGACCCGACGATCAGGACCGTTCTTGTCGGCGGGGACGATATGGAGGGCTGGAACAGGCCGGTACTGGATGCTTTGCAGGATATGACCGATTACCTCTCCTATCATTTTTATGCGGGTGAAGGTGATATGGGGCTATACGGCGTCTTTGCCGGAGAGCGCTTATTCGGAGAGCGGCTTGCGCTTCTGGATGCACTGCTGGATGAGTACCCGGAAAAACCTGAAAACTTCAACAAATGGTACCGTTTTCCGCCGAGACAGGAGAAAATCCGGCTGATGATCGACGAATGGAACATCTGGAACTACCAAAATGACGGCATCTACGGTCTGCACATGACATACAACTGGCGGGACGCTCTCTGGGCAGCCTCCATGCTGAACCGCTTCATTGAAGATGATCATATCGCAGGCTGCAATATGGCACAGCTCTGCAATATCATCGCACCCATTGTATCAACTCCGGAAGGCTCTTATGTCCAGACCATCTATACCCCCTGTCAGGAATACCGCAAAGTGATGTTCGGTGACCGGCTGTCAGCGGAGATTCTTGGTCAATATACTGTGGACGGCGGAAATGCCGGAGCAATCCCTGCGGTTTCGGCAGCAGCTGTTTCAAATGGCGGCAAACGCTGCATATCCCTGGTCAACCGCGATTTTTCCGAGGACATCACGCTGGTCCTGCCGATGAATGCAAATATCACTATATATCAGGCAGACGCACTTGCGGTAAACTCAATGGAACACAGTGCAGTTCAAAAGTTCAGCGTCACGGGAACTACCGTCACCCTGCCCGCAGGCAGTTTCTGTATTGCCATTGAGGCATAAGAATCCGATATGACATGTCCGGACCGGACAAAAACAGTACCCACAGATTTTTCGTGATCTGTGGGTACTTTCTCATTTGTCTTGTTATTCTTCCGGTTCAGGCCGCGGTGCATTCTCATATACCTTGAGGAGTTCTTCTGTGAAGGGAGCGAAAAGTGCATCGAGCCGTGTTACGAAATCCGGATATCCGCTGGGGAATGCATTGCTGCCGGATGCGCGGATAGAACATTCATCGGCAAAATAAACATCCAGTGAAAATCCGTCCCCATCCAGTACATCGGGATCGGATTCATGGAAACCATCCCATTTTATAAGGTCACATTCCTCAAGAATCTTTCGCAGATCTTCGCATACTGTGTCGGAGATCTCGCATGTCATCTCGCCAAAGTCCCGGTATTCATCCATATAGCAGGTGAAGGTGATACGATCATCCTCATCTCTGCGGACTTTATAAAAATAACCGCATCCGCCGAATGGATTGCTGTAGGAATAACGGAAGCTTGTGATCTCCGGATAGTATTCGCTGAAAGCACCGGAAACTGTCATGCTGTTGACAGCACTAAAATAAACCTCTGTATCGTGATCCGGCATAACGAACCGGATGACATAGGCGTTATTCTCCCAGGAGGCGTTGACAGCTTCACCGTCAACATAGAAAGAATAGTCTGTATCGGTTGCGATCATATCGAAGCGGAGTGTGACATGTTTCCCCGCAGCGTAGGATGCTTTTGCGCCTTTGAAGAGATCCGTCTGCCCATGATAATCGACCTGGTATTTTTTCCCTCCGGCACAGGAAACCACGGAGACTGCAGCGATCAAAAGAAGAACGACCAGGACAATGATAACTGTATTCTTTCCGGACATATCGTTTTCCCCC
>JAKSPR010000135.1 GCA_024404655.1 Clostridia bacterium
GTTTCAGAAGGTTGATATTATGGACATAGAAGCGGCTCAGCACATGATAAAGGGAGCCGGGCTTATGGGGCAGCTCCAGTTCCAGCGCCGTGCGGTCTGCACCCGGGAAAATCTCCAGATTCTTGGAGATACAGAAGAACCGGGTTCTGTTGTTATCGGAGCCCTGAATACTGTTTTCCAGTCTCTGCAGACTGTACGCTTCTGCACAGTCCGGGGATGCGATCGCCGCAAGATCGTGTCTTCCGCTCTCGGAAACCATCTTCGCCGCAATGGCGGTATTCTTGCAGGGAACGATCTTTGCATCGGGGAACTGCTGATGCAGATAATCCTTGCACTGATTCAGCGCCTGCTCATGGGAGACGATCTCTTTGATCTCGGATTTTTTCACGCCGGGAAGCGTCAGAAGACTATGATCGATCTTGACCCTGACACTGCGGACAATGGAGAATTTATGCTCTGTCATCAGGTCCCAGACCTGCTTGACACTGCCTGCGTTGTTGTTCTCCGCCGGAACGATACCATAATCGCAAAGTCCCTGTTCCACTGCGCTGAATACGGCATCAAAGGTATTCACAAACACTATGGAGGGCTGACCGAACAGTTTATCTGCCGCATGCTGGGAGTACGCTCCCCACAGCCCCTGGCAGGCAACGCGGACGGGACGGCCCTTGACAGCGGGGAAAACCGCCGGGGTTTCCGCCATGGCTTTTTTGATCTGTCCGGTGATTTCGGTGTCCTCACCTGCAAGGATGTGGGTCTGGTAAGCACGGGACAGGCCCATGAGGTCCGCAAACAGCATCCGGGTATAATCGCCCATGCCGTCGGGTGCGGCTTCAGCCACCGCGGTGAGCTTCTGGCGTTCGCGGGATTCATCAAGGACAGCCATGCCCTGCTCCCGTTTATAGGCTGCGATCTGTGCGGCAACTTCCATTCGTTCTGCAAAAATGCGGATCAGGTCACTGTCAATGCGGTCGATCTGTTTGCGGAGTTCTGATAATTCCATATTGTGAATACTCTTTTCTTGTGTTTTTGATAAATAAGCGGCTCAGCCTTCAAGAAGCGCATCGAAAATTGCCACAGCAGCGGCAGCTTCGACGCAGGGAACGGCGCGCGGGATGATGCAGGGGTCGTGCCGTCCGACGACGGTCATTCTGCAGTTTTCCTTATCGGTGAGATTGACGGAATCCTGCTCCGTTCCGATGGAAGGAGTCGGCTTGATGCCGCAGGTAAAGACGATGGGCATACCATTTGTGATACCGCCGAGAATACCGCCGCAATGGTTGGTCTCCGTCACGACATCGCCGTTTTCGTTCATCCGGAAAGCGTCGTTGTTCTCGCTGCCCCGCCGTGCGGAGAACGGGAACACAGAGCTTTCTGCGTCAGGCATATCCCCGAAAGATACGCCGCGGAGCGCAGGAATACCGAATAAAATCTTTGCGATCCGGTTTTCCATGCCGTCAAACATCGGCTCACCGAGACCAGCCGGAACGCCTGTGGCAGCGCACTCGATCATACCGCCGACAGAATCGCCGACGCCTTTTGCAGCAAGAACAGCCGCGTGCATTTCCTCATCCGCCGCATCGCGGATAACGGGGAAGGTCTTTCCCCGCAGCGCTTCCATCTGGGCAGCGGGATCAACTGCATTGAAAGGATCGTCATAAACATCTGCAATGGAGAGAATGTGAGCGCCGATTCTGATGCCGCGGGCTTCCAGTGCCTGCAAACATATCCCTCCGACAATGCAGAGGGGAGCCGTCAGACGGCCGGAAAAATGACCTCCGCCGCGCATATCCGCAAAGCCTTTGTAGCGGATACGGGCTGTATAATCAGCGTGACCCGGGCGGGGCGTCTCGGCAAGATTTGCGTAGTCGCCGGAGCGGGTATTCGTATTTTCGATGATCGCACAGAGCGGTGCGCCGCATGTCTTTCCGTTATAAAGACCGCTGACGATCTTCGGCAGGTCCGGCTCTTTGCGGGATGTGGCAAGAGGGCTGGAGCCCGGTGCGCGGCGCGCCATGAATGCGGCGAGGACATCCTCATCCACGGTAATGCCCGCAGGCAGACCGTCGATCACGCATCCGATCGCCGCCCCGTGAGACTGGCCGAAAATGGAAAATTTGATATGGTTTCCGAGAAAGGTTGACATAGGATGGGTTCCTTTCGGTGGTAGGTATCACGTTTCATCTGCGGACAAACTGACACCGCAGAGCTTTGCGAAATCTTCAAAAAATCCGGGATAGGATTTTGCCACAGCTTCGGCGTGGCTGATCCGGACGTCTCCCCCGCGCACAAGAGCGCCGAGAGCTGCTGCCATAACCATTCTGTGGTCGCGGCAGGTATCCGGGGAAACAAGTGAATTATCTGCTGCTTTTCCACCGTGGATGTGCATGACCCCGCCGTCTGCTTCCGCCTGATAGCCGAGATCGCAGAGCAGCTTCACCGTTGCTGCAAGGCGATCGGATTCTTTGATTCTCAGCCGTTCACAGCCGGTGAGAACGGATTCACCGTTGGCAGCCGCACAGAGGACAGCCGTCACGGGAACCAGATCGGGAATATCATCCGCATCAGTGCGGAGCGGTTTCAGAATTCCGTCATCCGGCGGAAGCACAGTCACGGCATCGGGCTGCATGACAACCTTTGCGCCCATTGCGGTGAGCAGCTCACACAGCCGCTTATCGCCCTGGGGGCTGTCCGGGTCAAGTCCCGTGACGGTGATGCCGTTTTTAGTCAGCGCACCTGCACAGAGCAGGACCGCCGCACCCGACCAGTCACCCTCAACACGGACGATTTCCGGGGTATCAAAGGGTTTCGGTGTAATACTGTAATGATCAGGCGGAAGTACATTGTCATCCGCCGTCACCCCTGCGCCGAATCTGGCAAGGGCAGTCCTTGTCATGGCAAGATAAGGAGCGGAGGAAATCACGCCTGTGATATGGAGCTCAGACGGCTCGCGAAGCAGAGGGAGCGCTAATAATAATCCCGTGATGAACTGGGAGGACACGCTGCCGTCGATTTCATAATTCCCCGCAGTCAGCTGTCCGCTGACATGGAGATAGGTGCGGTCAGATTCGTCGTCCCACAGTTTCATACCGTGCTCCGTCAGAACCGCATCAAAAGGTGCCAGCGGTCTGTCCGGAAGACGTCCTTCCCGTCTGATTTTAGCAGGCTGTCCCAACGCGCCGAGGATCGGCAGGAAAACGCGGAGGGTGGAACCGCTCTCCCCGACGTTCAAAAGGATTTCTTCTTTATTATAATCGCCGCGGGCGAAAATGTCAAGCGGAAGTACCGTAAAACCACCGTCACAGGCAATAATTTCCGCGCCGAGCGCACGGAGGCAGTCCGCTGTCGCGTCAATATCCCGGTTTGTGGCACGGCAGATCACACGGATTCTGTGCTTTGCACCGGACAACGCGGCAAGAATGAGCAGACGATGAGCCGCCGATTTGGACGGCATCGCCTCAAAGCCATAGGGTTCTTTGCCCGCAGCCGCACCTCCGATGGGAGAAACAACGTAAGTCATACCATCAGCCCCGCATTATTTTCTCCTGCCGCCTGCAAGGAATGCTTCGCACTCCCCGACAGCCATGGGGTATAGATCGGAAAAACCGTATTTTCTCGGCATGACCCAGGTGAGGATGCCGCCTTTTCGTTTTTTATCGTTGAGCAGCGCTGACGCGATACCGGAAACGGGGAATTCCGTATCATCCGGCAGATCGAATTTTTCAAGGATTGCAGAGAGTTTTTCTGCACATCCGGCCTCACAAAGACCGGCTGCTTCCGCTGCACGGGTCATAATCGCCATGCCGGATGCAACGGCATGACCGTGAGGAATGGTATAACCGCTGAGCTGTTCGATGCCGTGGGCGGGAGTATGACCGAAATTCAGAAGCTGACGCTCTCCGTGGTCGAACTCGTCCGCTTCTACCGTGCGTATCTTGTGTGCAATACTGCGGGCGACAATCGCCTCACGGTCGAAGTTCTTGCCCTCTCTGTCGAGGATATCAAGAAGCTCTTTATCAAATATCATACCGTACTTGATGACCTCTGCCATACCGTCGGCAAAGAATTCATCGGTCAGCGTGGAAAGCGCATCGGTATCACAGAGAACCAGTGACGGCGGATAGAAAGCGCCGCAGAGATTCTTGCCTGCCGGCAGGTCAACAGCCGTTTTGCCGCCGACGGAGGAATCCACCATGGCAAGCAGAGAGGTCGGCACCTGCACATAGGGCACACCGCGCAGATAGGTTGCAGCAGCAAAGCCGCAGAGATCACCGACGACACCGCCGCCGAGAGCCAACAGCCAGTCCGCGCGGGTCAGCTGCTCTTCTGCCAAGAAATTCTGGAATTTTCCGTAAGTCTCCAGATTCTTTGAGTGTTCCCCGTGGGGGATCACATAACTGGTCACGGCAAAATTCTGTGCTTCCAGTGCCTCGGTCACAGTCTTGCCGTAAATGGGATAAACATTGTCATCGGAGAGGATACAGACACGGCCCGCCTTCGTCATGGAGCGAAGGAGCTCTCCGACCTTTTTCATCACACCGGCCCCGATATGGATCTCATAAGAGGGGATGGTGTTGGTACGTACATTCAGAAGTGTCATTTACCGTCGATTTCCTCCTTGCGTTTTCTGCCGTAATCCAGCAGCGCGCGGACGCCTTCTGCGTCTCCTGCCGCGATGCCGTCACGGAATTTCTGCAGAATACCGATGATGGAATCCAGCTCAATCAGCATGTTGTCGCTGTTTTCAAGGAACAGTTCTGTCCACATATCGGGATTGAGCCATGCGACACGGGTCAGGTCCTGATAGGAGCCTGCGGAAAAGCCCTTGTGCTTTGCCGCATTGGGGCTCTGGACGTATGCATTGGAAACCACATGCGCCAGCTGAGAGGTGAAAGCGATGGTACGGTCATGAGCTTCTGCCGTGCAGACGGAGAAACTGCCGAAACCTGCGGGAGATAAGAGCTTCTTCGCTTTATCCAGCAGCAGAATATCGTCAAAACGCGGCGGCACGAGAACCATCGGCGCACCTTTGAACAGATTGGAGCGGCTGTTGCGGAAACCGGACAGGTGGGAACCTGCCATGGGATGACCGCCGATGAAGGTGAATCCGTATTTTTCCGACAGCGGGAAGACGCCCTCGCAGACCACGCGCTTGGTACCTGCGCAGTCCACGACCATCGGCTTATCACCGAAGAACTGTGCGTACTTGCGGATGAAGGATACCGTGGCTTTGGGAGAAATGGCCAGAAGAACAAGGTCACAGGTGGACATGATCTCCTTGCTTAAAATACCATTGATCGCACCGGAGATTTTTGCAAATTCCCGGATAGATTCGTCTGTATCATAGCCCCAGACCTCTGCAACACCCGACTGCTGATATGCCTTTGCAAGAGAACCGCCGATCAGGCCGAGGCCGATTATTCCGACTTTCATAGTAGAATTCCTTTCCGAATCGTTATCTTACCAATTAAAGTACTTCGCGCAGCTTTGTGACCTTCTGCATGACCTCATCGAACATGGCGGGGGTCAGGGACTGTGCGCCATCACACATAGCATGTGCGGGATCGGTGTGAACCTCGATCATAAGGCCGTCTGCACCTGCTGCGACTGCTGCTGCTGCCATCGGCGGAACGAGAGTTCTGACGCCCGTTGCGTGGCTGGGGTCAACGACGACCGGCAGGTGGGAAAGCTCCTGCAGCTGGGGAACTGCAGACAGGTCGAGGGTATTTCTGGTATAAGTTTCATAGGTACGGATGCCGCGCTCGCAGAGGATAACCTGTTCATTGCCGCCTGCCATGATATATTCTGCGCTCATGAGCAGCTCTTTCATGGTTGCAGCAAGACCGCGCTTGAGCAGGATCGGCTTCTTGATCTTGCCGAGGGCTTTCAGCAGTTCAAAGTTCTGCATATTGCGTGCGCCGACCTGAATGAGGTCGACATCCTCAAACAGCGGCAGATGTGCAGCGTTCATGATCTCGGTGACGATGGGCATACCGGTGGCGCGCTTTGCTTCCAGAAGAAGCTCGATACCGTCAGCCTTCAGACCCTGGAAATCGTAGGGAGAAGTACGGGGCTTGAATGCGCCGCCGCGGAGCAGTTTTGCACCGGAAGCCTTGACAGCCTTTGCGACTTCAATGATCTGTTCCTTGGATTCAACGGAGCAGGGACCTGCAATCGCAGCGAAATTGCCGCCGCCGATCTTGACAAGGTCACAGTCCCCGCCGCCGATCTCAATGACGGTATCCTCCGGGTGGAACTTCCTGCTGCACTGCTTGAAGGGCTCGGAAACGCGCTTGACGGTCTCAACAATGTCGAGGGATCCGATCAGATCCATATCCACATCTCTTGTATCACCGATCAGACCGAGCACGGTGTAATCTGCGCCATGAGATACATGGACCTGCAGATTCTGTGCTTTCAGCCAGTCAATGAGGGTGTTCATCTGCTCTTCGGTTGTTCCATTCTTAAGTACGGCGATCATGGGGTTATATCCTCCTGAATTATATTATAATTAGTAAAATAAAAGCAGCACCCGCGGTTTTGGCGTGTGCTGCATATCGACGTGTTTTATTTTCCGGTTTCACCGGACCCCGAGGTTTTCAGTTTCCTTCGGACGTCTCTGTTTTCGGGCAGCACATATTGCAGTTCCAATAATAATAATAAAAGGAACCGTAATAATATTCAGCCTTAAAGCAGAATCCGTTCTTCATCTGAAACTGTTTCTCCTTTCACGGGGATTGTTATTATTATACATCCTTTTTTGTTATATGTCAAGGGGTTTGAGGAAAGTTATTGTATTTTCATGCGGTAAATATGCTGTCCCCGTTTGTTTTCCACCATTCTTTCCGGACATTCCGCAATTAGTAGAAAAATTCATAATTATATTATATAATGGAAACAGAATAACAGCAAAGTTACTCAATATTCTGAAGATTCCGGAGATGGGATTATGGGAAATATCAAGAGCTTCCGGGAGATCATGGAACATGCCTGCATAAACCGTGCAGAGATTCATAACGAAACAGCGGAACTCGAATTTGATGTTTCCGGAACAGAAGATGGCAAAGCACTGATCACTTATTTCGACGGCGAATGGATGATCAGTCAATTATTCGTTTCCGTAACGCATTATGAGCGTATTGAAGAACTGGAAGACGGACTTGATGAGGAATTCCGGCTCGTCGAAGAAGATTCTTTTTATGAGAACCTTGAAATCGTCAACTGTCATTGTTCCCTTTCTGTGAATATACAGAACGGCGATATTGTCGGCTCAGTTGTATTCACCGGAACACATGAAGAAAAGCCTTTCACAGCGGAGCCCATCCATTTTGATGCCGATCATGTGTTTATCCAATCAGAAGGCACGGATCTTCTGCTGTTTCTGACTGAGCAGCACAGCGAACTCAGCAAAAACCCGGCGGATCACTATGAGGAAGAAATAAAAAATCTGTTTTTCTGTGATTCCGTCAGAAGACATGTAAAGACCCTTGTTGAC
>JAKSPR010000136.1 GCA_024404655.1 Clostridia bacterium
TGCTCCCGGCGTTTATCCCCGGCGGCCTTGAGGCCGCCGGAAAAGACCAAAAACTGCACCGTTCGCACGGTGCAGTTTTTGGTCTTATTTCGTTTTTCTTTTTCTGATCCCGGTAACACCGGCAAAAAGGACCAGCGGAAAAATCATGGCGATCAGCATTCCGATCTTCATGCTGTTCTCCGTTCCTCCCGCAGGAATCAAACCTTTCAAAAATCCAAACGCGCCGTTTTCGGCGGCATCAGAAATCATCCCCACAAGGGTAGGCCCTCCGCCGCAGCCAACATCCCCCATGAGAGCGAGAATGGCAAACATGGCGGTGCCTCCGGCAGGATAGATCGATGAGGCAAGAGAAAACGTCCCCGGCCAGAAAATACCAACGGAAAATCCGCATACGGCACAGCCGATAAGAGACAGAAACGGATTCGGTGCAAATACGGTGAGAATATATGCAGCGATGCAGAGAACCGCAGAACCCGCAATCGCGGCACGCAGGGGGAGCTTTTCCCCGGTCTTGCCGTAGATCAGACGGGACGTACCCATAAAGCAGGCAAAGGCACAGGGGCCGAGCAGGTCTCCGACGGTCTTTGATACACCGAGACCAAGCTCCGCAAACAGCGATGACCACTGGCTCATGGCCTGCTCCGATGCACCTGCGCAGATCATGAGAATGCACAACACCCAGAACGCTTTTGCGCTGAACAGCTTTTTCAAAGGCACACGCTCTTCTTCTGCGACGAGCACATACAGCGGAACGCGGGAGAAGAACCAGATATTGAACAGGGGAACAACGGACCAGATAATGGGCAGGAACTGCCAGTGTGCGGTACCGATGGTGACAAAATACGCAGTGGACAGGATGACGACTGCCATGTGGCCCCAGCAGTAAAACGAGTGGAGCATACTCATGGCGCTGGCCTTTTCGTCTCCCGGCAGAGATTCCACAATGGGGCTGATGAGGACCTCGGTGAGGCCGCCTCCGACGGCATTGAGCATCATGGCGATGACGATGCCTGCAAAGGGAGGCATGACGAACGGGAGGACGCCGAGCAGGATCAGTCCTGCGGCTGCACTGATATGAGCGAACATGATGGCACGGCGGTAGCCGATCTTATCGACGTACCGTGCGCTGATGAAGTCGACACATATCTGGGTGAGGCAGTTGATGGTACTGAGTGCGCTGATCTGCGCGAGCGGGATATGAAACCGGGTCTGGAATGTGACGAACAGGAGCGGGGGGAGATTATTGATGATCGCCTGAGTGATATAGCCAAGATAGCTGGCGTACAGAGTGTGACGGGGGGTGAAGTTCATGCTGTTTTTAGTCTTGACAATGGGGCGGAAAAAAACTTTTGGAGGGGCTGCTGCCGTTACTTAACGAGTTAAGTTCCGGATCCACTTATACCGGTTGACCTTGATCGCTGCGACGATACATTTCAAGAACTGGTCGAGCTTGAGGCACAGGAACACGACCCACGGTTCTGCACCGAAATGTGCTGCGATGAATGCCGCCGGCAGGACGATGACGAACACGTGGAATGTATCGTTCTTGAACACGAATGACGTATCGCCGCCTGCCTTGACAAGGCCTGCGAGGCACGGCATCTGATAGCAGGAACCGAACATACTGATCGCCAGCACGATGGAAAGCTGTCTTGCATATCCCGCTGCCGCCTCACTGACGGCATACACGGAAATGAACGGGATGCGGATGGCGAAAATGACGGACATGGTGAAAAGGCCAACGCCGAGGAACAGAATCTGTGTGGTTCTTGCGTACTCCTTGACCTTTTCGACATTGCCCGATCCTACGGTCTTGCCTGTGATGACGCCGACGGCGGAAGCGAGACCCGTGACCCAGATATACACAAGGGTGTGGATATTGCCGACAATGGAGAACGAGGTGATGACAGCCTCATTATAGTGGCCGAGGATACCGGACTGGGTGACGGTATTGATGGCCCAGACGATCTCACCGGCCATGATAGGAAGACCATAGCGGAAGAAGTCTTTCATGAGAGCCTTATTGATCTTCTGGAAGAAGTCCTTGAAACGCAGGCCGAGGTTCTTATCGAGGAATCTTGCCCAGAGAACGGCGGCGAGACATTCAATGATTCTTGCAATGAGGGTCGCCAGAGCCGCACCGAAAATACCCATGGCAGGAATCGGGCCGAGACCGAAGATCATGATCCTATTCAGTCCGACATTGGCGACGAGGGCGATGAGGGAGATATACATACCGACCCTTGCGTTCTCCACGGAGCGCAGGGATGCGATGACGATCTGGGAAACAGCATAGAAGCAGAACGACCACGCGACGACGGAAAGGTACTCTCCGCCTGCCTCGATGACCTCCGGGACGTCGGTCAGAAAGCCGATCAGTCTGGTGGGGATGAGCAGAGCAAGAATCATGGTAACAGCGCCGAGACCGAGGCCGAAGCGCATACTCATGGATGAGATCTGTCGGATGCTCTTGGTATCGCGTTTGCCCCAATACTGGGCGGCGAGGATACCTGTAGTCTGGACAACACCGTTGCAGATGAGCTGTAAAAACGTCTGGATCTGGTTGCCCATGAACACGCCGGAGACGGCGGTATCGCCGAGGCGGGAGATCATCAGGTTATCCGCGAAGTTGACGGCGAAGGTGATAAGGTTCTGGAGGCTGATCGGGATGGCAAGGGCGATCAGCATACGATAAAAGGTTTTATCTCTGGTGATAAACCGTTTTTTGGCAGGAGCCGGTGCTGTATTCGTATCCATAATGATTTCGGTCCTTTATTTTTTGTTGCTCAAAGAAACTGCCGGAATGATATCCGGCAGTAATTCTCTGGAATATATGGAAGTAAAACTCAGTTCTTTTCCTTGAGCAGGGTGACGATCTCTGCGAGGTAATCCTCTGCCTTCGGCTTTGCAGCTTCTTCTGCAGCCTTCTTTGCTGCTTCTTCCTCGGCAGCCTTCTTTGCTGCCTCTGCCTCTGCGAGTTTCTTTGCATCCATCTTTGCCTTGGTCTTATTGATGATGCGGACGACGCAGAAGACGGACAGGGCGATGAGCAGGAAGTTGACGATGGTCTGGATGAAGTTGCCGTAGTTCAGGGTGACGGCGGGGGTCTCACCGACTGCCTCCTTCAGAACGATCTTGAGCTCCTTGAAATCAGCGCCGCCGGTCAGCATGCCGATGGGGGGCATGATGACGTCAGCAACGAGAGAGCTGACGATCGCGGAGAATGCAGAGCCGACGACAACGCCGACTGCCATGTCCATGACATTGCCCTTGGTGGCGAAAGTTTTGAATTCACTGAAAAATCCCATGATATGATCTCCTTTTCGGTTTACTTGGAACTATATGGATACGCAGAGTATTTCTGTGTATTTTCAATGTAAGACGCGGTAGCGGAGGGCCGCGCGTGCACTTTCGAGGGTGGCTTTTTCAGCCGGGAGAACCTCGCCGTCCCGGCAGAGCTCTGCGATGCCCTCGATTGCGGCGGATCTGCATCGGACGTAATCGAGGATCGGGGCGAACTTCGGGGCGGGTCTTCCCTCTCCTGTGACGTGGGTACCGTCATGATAGTGCTTGACGAGGGTCACGAAGCGGATGCGGGAAATCTTTCTGACAATCAGAAGGTCGATCATGCCGTCACCCAGGTCTGCGCAGGGTGCTGCGCGGAAACCGCCGCCGCAGTAAGGGGCATTGGCTGCGGCGCAGAGCAGAAGTTCTTCCTCCACGGTATGCTCTGTATCGTTTTCATCGGTATAGGTGATCTTCATCTTCCGTCCCATCCGGCGGAACAGGACGCTGGCGACACCGAAAATATAAGCGGCGCTGCCGGAGATGAAAGGCTTCTTTTTCCACTCTGCCGTTTTGGAAACGACGGAGCAGTCGAAGCCGATATTGATCATATTGACGGCATAAGCGCCGTTGACGCGGATGAGGTCGAGGGTATGTTCCGTGCCGTCCGGTTCATCGGCAAACGTGCGGACGAAATCATTTCCGGTTCCTGCGGGAATAGCGCTGAGCACGGCGCGGTCTCCCGCTCCTGCCGCCATGATGCCGTTGACAGCCTCATTGAGGGTGCCGTCACCGCCGTAGACGATGAAATACGGAGCCTCATCGGTTCTGGCAAGTTCCTCGATCTTCTTTGCGGCGTCGCCCACACCGGTGGTATGATAGACGATATCGCCGTCCTTATAATAGCGGTTCAGGAGCGCTTCTCCCCCGCCCTGTCCTGCGGCAGGATTGATGATATGATAGGTCATGTCTGCGTCTCCCCTCTGTCGGCTCCGGGAATCACCGGGGTCTTTGTTCCGTCAGCCGTGAGATATGCGTGGGCGCGGTCAAGGATGGCGCGGTCATTATCGTAGCTGAGCAGTTCTCTTGCTTCTGCATACGGCACGAGCCAGTCACCGAAAATCTCATTTGCCATGGTAGTGACCTTCTGACCATCCGTGAAGTACGCAAGGGAATAAACGGCGGTCTTATGGACGACGTTCCAGAGGACATAGCGGTATTCCTCGCGGAAGCGGAGATCGGGTTCCACGCGGAGGGAGGTTTCCTCACGGATCTCCCGCTTCATGGTGGCGCGCTCGTCTTCGCCCAGTTCCACATGGCCCTTGGGGAAACCGATATGACCGGAGCGGTTGCGGATGAGCAGGTACAGGGGACATCCGTCACGGAGCGTATACACCACGGCTCCGCAGGATTTTTCAAACATACAGTAGAGGCGGTAGCGGAAGCGGCGCTCCGCAAAAGCGATGGATGCGCGGATCTCGGGTTCGTAGAGTTCCCTGTCTGCGGGGATGACCACCAGGCGGTCATATCTGCCCAGGGGCAGTCCTGCCGCGGAGGGTGCGCTGCTCTCCCTGTGGACAATGGCTGCGATCTTTCCCGTGAAAGATGTCAGGGGTTCCTTCACGCCGAGGATATAGACATAGTGGACGGGTGCGTCCGGCTGGGGTGCGGGTTCTCCGTCGGTACTGACAGAAACGGGGATGCCTGCCTCCTCCAGGTCGCGGGCTGTGATATAACCGCCGTTGACGGGATAAGGACGCTGCGGACGGGGTGGCAGACCGGAATGCTGGGGGACGTTATTCCCCGTTTTCGGGGTCAGCTGCACGGGCTGGCGCACCGAGCGCATGGGTCTGTTGACGGTGACGCGGATCTCTTTTCCGAAAAGCCGGGAATACTGTTCATACCGGCTGCGGATCTCCTCACCTGCCATAAAGCCGCCTCCTTTCACATTTCTTTGATCCCGTTCCGTCCGAGGCGGGGAGGACGGGATTTTGCGCAGCCGGAAAATCGGTTCCTCCGGTACGGTCATAATTTGTTTTATTATATCATATTTCAAGGGAAGGTTCAAGGGGTTTTCCCTTTTTTATCGGAAAAAGTGGCTGGAATTCACCGCAAAAAAGGAAACGGGACGAAAGCGAGGGTCTTTTTGCCGATATCAAAATGCCCAGAACGCGTTTCGGCATTCCGGGCATGGGATCACTTAGCTGTATTTATAAAAGAATCCGGGTAGGGGGCTGTGAGGTAATGGGCGTGTTCGTAGGTGATGGTCTCATTTTTTAAGTAATGTTTCAGCTGGGTGATGAGGGTGGGTTTATCTATGCTGTAGACGATGACGGCCTCCTCACAGGTCAGCTGCATGGAGATGAGCTTATCCGGGTCAAACTGGTTTTCGTTGAGATAGCGTTTGACGACCGTGCCGTCGCGGAGTAGGTACATATTTCCTTCGTCATCGACATAAGCGATCACGAGGCTCTGATCCTCAAGGACGATATAATTGAAGATCCGGACGGAATCCTCCCCGGTATCGTACCAGACGGTGGTTTTGTTTTCCGTGAGATCATAGGTCATGATGCTGCAGCCGTCAACATAGTAGATTGTGCCGTCAAGGAAGAAATATCCGGTTCCCTGTCCCCCATAGCTTCTCCCGAATGCGCCGACCATCTCTGCAGAATCCGTGCCGGTCTGGCGGAGCAGGCGGATGCTGCCGTCCTTATCCTCCGCAAACAGTGCGGTCTGGGTTTCGCCGTCATAGGTGAGAAGCATACCCGTGGTCTGGGCGTACAGCACCTGAACGAATTCCTCCATCTCGCGGAAATTGCCGTCGGTGGAAGAACGGATGAGGTTCTTCATGATGAGCGCGCGCAGTTCCTCCGCGGATGCGTTTTTGAACGGCTTATACCATTTTCCGCCGGATTTCCGGTACTGCTCCTTATCACCATAGTGCATCACCGTATAGATGGACTCCGGGGAATATGCGACTGTGACGTCCTTCCACTGGTAGATAAATGCATCCTCCGGCTTCTTGCCGCGGTTTTTTATCTGCTGATAGTTCAGCTTGGATCCGGTCTTGCAGATCATGTTCTCGGATAAAGTACTTGTCACATAGTAGTGATAAGCGTCGTAGGGGGCGGCATTATGGGATTCATAAAAATCGGATTCGTCGTATATGTGCTCCTGATTATAATAGGTGTGCATACCGCCGCCGGTATAAAGGTTGCCGTTATCGCCGGGATTTATCATGCGGGAATAATAGTCGATGCGGATGTTATCGAGCATTTCCTTTGATGTAAGCTGGGCTCTGCCGCTGTCGGAATTGAAAATCGCCTCTCGGATCTCATAGCCTGTGGTATTGGCAAACGAACCGCGGATGTTATAGAAAATGGTGAGGCCCGGCCATGCGACGAAAAGGATCATGATGAGGGTCAGGGGGATTTCAAACACGGAGCGTTTATCCCGGTCAAGACCCGTGATGCTGGTGATAAGCTCCGCGATGCTGATGCTCAGAACGCCGAGGATGAGGATGATGGAATCCGCGACACCCATCACCGCCAGCAGAAGGAGCGGCAGACCGACGATGAACGCCGGGAACAGGATGATGGACGCATACGGGAACAGCATGCACAGAATCATACCGAGGCTGCCGGAGATGACGAACATGATGAGCGACGAAATGATGGAAATCGCGATCAGCTCTATGACCGCATCCACGGCGAACATGATGATGAAATCGGCAAAAACGACGATCTCCACCACGATGATGACGTCGGTGGGGCGCATATAGAAGATCAGGCCGTGGGCAAAAAAGGCGATCATCAATACGGTTGAAATCTTATACATCACCACGGAGAACGCGGGCATGGCGTAATCGTTCAGTCCGCCGAACATAGCGCTGATATAAGCGCCGGGCGCGGCGCGGAACAGTTCCACCAGAATGCCGAGCGCCCAGAGCAGCATGGAAGCGCCGAGGATGAAGAGGCCTGTAATATGTTTTGTATCCGAAAACCATCCGGAAAAATAAGCACTTGATTTGTCTTTCATTGCAGTCGCTGATCGCTCCTTTGTCTTGTTGTTTTTATTATATCATCCATCGTGCGCGGTGTCAAGGGTGCGGGGCGGCGGCTTTTTGATTCGGCAAATGACGCAAAAAACGGAAAATTTCCTT
>JAKSPR010000137.1 GCA_024404655.1 Clostridia bacterium
GTCATGTCCTTCGTTGACGGCATGGCAGAACGAAAGATTCCTCTGCAGGTCTTTCATTTCGACTGTTACTGGATGCGGGAAAACGAATGGTGCGGCTTCCACTGGGATGAGCGGATGTTCCCCGATATTGAGGGTACCCTTGCCCGGATGAAAAACGAAAAGCATCTGAAAATCTGCGTTTGGATCAATCCCTATATCGGTCAGAAATCCGATGCTTTCAAAGAAGCCATGGTGGGCGGATATCTTCTGAAAAAGCCCGACGGCGGCGTCTGGCAGACCGATCTCTGGCAGGCTGGTATGGGAATTGTGGATTTCACCAATCCGGCAGCATGGAAATGGTATCAGGACAAGCTGCGAGTTCTGCTGCATCAGGGTGTCGACTGTTTCAAGACCGATTTCGGCGAGCGTATTCCGGCGAAAAACGTGGTCTGGTATGACGGTTCCGACCCCATGGAGATGCACAACTATTATTCCTATCTTTACAACAAATGCGTCTATGAGCTACTGGTGGAAGAACGCGGCGAGGGCGAAGCCATCCTCTTTGCCCGCAGTGCCTGTCCGGGCGGACAGAAATTCCCTGTTCACTGGGGCGGGGACTGCTGCTCGGCCTACCCCTCTATGGCGGAATCTCTGCGGGGCGGACTTTCCCTGTGTCTTTCCGGCTTCGGCTTCTGGAGCCACGATATCAGCGGCTTCGAGGGTACTGCCACTGCGGACCTTTACAAGCGCTGGGCAGCCTTTGGTCTGCTTTCCACCCATTCCCGTCTCCACGGTTCGGCAAGCTATCGGGTACCGTGGCTGTTCTCCGCACCGGGTGAAGAGCATGGCGAGGAATCCGTGGCAGTCCTCCGTTATTTTGCGAATCTGAAATGTACTCTGATGCCCTATCTCTATTCCATGGCTGTCAGGGCCCATAAAACCGGAGCTCCGGTCATGCGTGCGATGGTCTATTCTTTCCCCGGCGATATTTCCTGTGAAGACCTCGACCGCCAATATATGCTTGGTGACAGTCTGCTGGTCGCTCCGGTCTTCTCCGAGGACGGTTCCGTTGATTACTATCTGCCCAGCGGTACATGGACGCATCTTCTCTCCGGCGAGACCCGTGAGGGAGGCAGCTGGCAGCGTGATACTTACGACTACTTCTCCCTGCCGCTGTATGCAAAAGAAAACAGCATCATCGCCGTCGGTTCCGATTCCGAACATGCGGAATACGATTACGGCCGTGATCTGACCCTTCACGTTTTTGCGCTGAAGACCCATGCGGAGACATCCGTTTCTGACTGCAAAGGAAACGAAATTCTGTCTGTCACAGCCGATCAGAACGACGGAGTGCTGACGTTCTGCTGGAAAGGCAATCACATAAGCGGTATGAAACTGCTCCTGCGCGGTATCGGAACAATCAGAGCGGTTTGCGGTGCGATCCTCGCTGATACAACCCCGATGGGAGTTCTGCTTGCCGTTCCGGACGCTGACGCCGGGATGATCACCGTCACGCTCTGAAAAAGCAAATAACAAAGAAGGTCTGCCGACAGCTTTTGCTGCAGCAGACCTTTTTGATTCAGATTTCCGAAAGCAGTCCGTCGATGAACTGCTTTGCCAGCCGTGCGGAGCGTCCTCCGCGTTCCAGCGCAAAGCGCTCGGCACGCAGGACAAGCTCATCATCAGGAAGCGCGATTCCTGCGGTCTCAGCCAGATGACGGACGATGTGCAGGAAGGTTTCCTTGTTCGGCTTGGAATAGGTAATGTGGATACCGAAACGCTCCGACAGGGAGATCATCTCCTGCATGGAGTCATTGCGGTGAATTTCGTCGCCCTCACGATCGGAGAAGCTCTCCTTGATGATGTGACGGCGGTTGCTGGTGGCGTAAATGACGACATTATCAGACTTTGCAGTGACGGAACCTTCCAGCACGGCTTTCAGTGCATTGAAGTTGTCGTCATCCTTTAAGAAGGACAGGTCGTCAATAAAGAGCACAAAGTGCAGGGGATTCTGCGCCAGCTCGTCCAGAACCTTGGGAATGGCACGCAGCTGATCCTTGCGGACCTCGATGATGCGAAGACCCTCGGAGAACAGCGCATTGGCTACCGCCTTGACGGTGGAAGATTTTCCGGTTCCGGCGTCACCCGTCAGAAGGATATTCGCCGCAGGCTTGCCGGCCAGCAGCGCCTTGGTATTGTCAAGGATGATCTTCTGCTGGGCTTCATAATCAACAAGGTCGGAAAGCTGTGTTGCGTCGGGATGGCTGACGGGGATGATATGATCCTCATCGTCGATATAGAACATCCGGTTTCCGGCGTAGATGCCGTAGCCGTATTTTCCGATGTTCTCCGTGCGCGCGATATAGCGGGCACAGAGGTCGCCACATCCGCCTTTGAATTTCGGCAGATAACCGTCAAAGTCCAGAGAAGCGGTCAGAGTTTCCGGTGTCAGGTCGGCAACCGTCTTGAGAACGGCAAGTTCTTCTTTCAGTGCTTCCCTCAGATATTCCGGTGCTTCCTTTTTGCTGCCGACTGTGCGGACGTATACATTGACACTGTTGTCGCAGAGTTCCGACACATAGGTGCCGAGATCGCCGCCGTTGGCTTCATAAAGCGACGCTGCAAATGCAGCGTAAGTCTCTGCTGTCGGTGCAGCGAGGTAAATGCGCAGTGCGCCGATCACAGGATCGGCAAGAAAACTGCGGAATACCGCCAGCGCAGAGAGACGGGTATCCAGATGGTTCAGTTCCTTGGTTGTCATATCAGTTCAGGATCGCACCGTAAGCACCGCCGGAAACCAGAGCCGCATAGCGCTTGAGATAACCGGAGAGTTCCTTCTGCTTGGGGACAAAATTCTTCATACGTTCATCAAGGATCGCCTGATCAACTTTCAGCTCGATCTTGTTTTCGGGAATGTTGATGGAGATGATATCGCCTTCCTCCACAACACCGATCAGGCCGCCGGAAGCAGCTTCAGGGGTGATGTGACCGACACAGGCACCGCGGGTTGCACCACTGAAACGGCCGTCCGTGATCAGCGCAACGCTGTTGCCCAGACCCATGCCCATGATGGCAGAGGTCGGATTGAGCATCTCACGCATACCGGGGCCGCCCTTCGGGCCTTCGTAGCGGATGACGACCACGTCACCGGGAACGATCTTGCCGGCATTGATGGCTGCCTGTGCATCTTCTTCACAGTCGAAGACGCGGGCGGGACCTTCATGTACCAGCATTTCGGGAAGAACCGCAGAACGCTTGACAACGCTGCCTTCGGGTGCCAGATTGCCGCGAAGCACAGCAATACCGCCGGTCTCGCTGTAGGGATTCTCAATGGGACGGATGACGTTATGGTTCAGATTGATGCAGTCCTTGATATTCTCACCGACGGTCTTGCCGGTAACGGTCATACAGTCGGTATGGAGCAGGCCTTTCTTGGAAAGCTCATTCATGACAGCATAGACACCGCCTGCTTCGTCCAGTTCCTCGATATAAGTTCTGCCGGCAGGAGCCAGATGGCAGAGGTTCGGGGTCTTTTCGCTGATCTTGTTTGCGATGTCGAGGTTGATTTCCACGCCGCATTCATGAGCAATGGCGGGCAGATGGAGCATACTGTTGGTGGAGCAGCCCAGCGCCATATCCACAGTCAGAGCGTTCATGATGGCGTCCTCGGTCATGATATCACGGGGACGGATGTTCTTTTCGATCATCTTCATGACAGCCATACCGGCGTGCTTTGCCAGCTCGATACGAGCGGAGTACACGGCGGGAATGGTACCGTTGCCGCGCAGACCCATACCAAGTGCCTCAGTCAGACAGTTCATGGAGTTTGCGGTATCCATACCGGAGCAGGATCCGCAGGTGGGGCAGGTCTTGCACTCATATTCACGGAGCTTCTCCTCTGTGATCTTGCCGGCATTGTACTGACCGACCGCCTCGGAAATGGAGGAGAAGGAGGTCTTTGCACCGTCAATGTGACCTGCCAGCATGGGACCGCCGCTGACAAACACGGTGGGAATATTCAGTCTTGCCGCAGCCATGAGAAGGCCGGGGACATTCTTATCGCAGTTGGGAACCATGACCAGCGCGTCAAAGCCGTGTGCCATTGCCATAGCCTCGGTGGAATCAGCGATCAGATCACGGGTGACAAGGGAGTACTTCATACCCGTGTGGCCCATGGCGATACCGTCACAGACGGCGATAGCCGGGAACACGATGGGAGTACCGCCCGCCATAGCAACACCCAGCTTGACAGCATCGACGATCTTGTCGATGTTCATGTGGCCGGGAACGATTTCATTATAAGAGGAAACGATACCGACCAGAGGGCGGGAGATCTCTTCCTCCGTCAGACCGAGCGCATGATAAAGCGCGCGGTGGGGTGCATTCTGCATCCCGTTTTTCAGAGCATCACTTTTCATTTTAATGACCATGGCTTTCGCTTAGCGACAGCATCCTTTCTTCGGAATTGGGGCTGTCAAGCCCCAAAACACTGATTGAAAGATTGATCTTTCAATCCTTTTCCTTTCTCGGTCGGAACCATTTCATTCCGCACCGATAAGCGGACTGCCGCGCGGGAATCCCGTACGGCAGCTCCGGTTGTTATGACGTTTGATTAGTTGTTGATCAGCTTGTCTTCGTCGCTCCAGCTGTACAGCTTGCGGATATCCGCGCCGACAACTTCGGAGGGATGCTCGGAAGCACGCTTACGCATAGCGTTGAAGTGAACCTGTGCGCCTGCAGAGGACATATCGAGGAGGAAGTCCTTTGCGAAGGTACCGTCCTGAATATCGGAAAGGATCTTCTTCATGGTCTTCTTGGTCTCTTCGGTGATGATCTTCGGACCGGTGATGTAGTCGCCGTATTCAGCGGTATTGGAAATGGAGTATCTCATGCCTGCAAAACCGGACTGATAAATCAGGTCGACGATGAGCTTCATCTCATGGATACACTCAAAGTACGCGTTTCTGGGGTCATAGCCAGCTTCAACGAGGGTCTCAAAGCCTGCCTGCATGAGGGCGCAGACACCGCCGCAGAGGACAGCCTGCTCACCGAACAGGTCGGTTTCGGTCTCGGTGCGGAAGGTGGTCTCAAGAACACCTGCGCGTGCGCCGCCGATACCGAGCGCATAAGCCAGACCGATATCCCATGCATCGCCGGTAGCATCCTGCTCAACAGCGATCAGACACGGAACACCCTTGCCTGCCTGATACTCGGAACGGACAGTGTGACCGGGGCCCTTAGGAGCGATCATGATGACGTTGACATTCTTCGGAGGCTTGATGCAGCCGAAGTGGATGTTGAAACCGTGAGCGAATGCAAGAGTCTTGCCTTCGGTCAGGTTGGGCTCGATGCTTTCCTTGTAAAGAGCAGCCTGCTTCTCATCGTTGATGAGGATCATGATGATGTCTGCTGCCTTTGCTGCGTCAGCCGCAGTCATAACGGTCAGACCCTGGGATTCAGCCTTTGCCCAGCTCTTGGAACCGGTGTAAAGACCGACAATGACGTTGACACCGCTGTCCTTTAAGTTCAGTGCGTGTGCGTGACCCTGAGAGCCGGAGCCGATGATCGCAACGGTCTTGCCGTTCAGCTTCTGGAGATCACAATCCTGCTGATAAAAAATTCTTGCCATGGTATGTTACCTCTTTCTGTATGATGGATTTTTGATGTATGAAAATTTATAGGGAATTATAAATTTGTCGCTTTTCTGATGGTGGAAGAACCCTTTTCCAGAGAGACCGCGCCGGTCCGGCAGATCTCAAGGATGGTATAGTCGCGCATGAGATCGACGAAATCGTCGATACGGCGGGTATCGTCGCACAACTGAAAGACGATGGATTCCTTGGAATAGTCCACGGTCCGGGCACCGAAAGCTTCGGCAGCCGCACGGATATCTTCACGCTGTTCGGGATCGTTCTTCATTTTGATGAGCAGAAGCTCACAGCTGACGGTGTGGGCGGTATCCAGTTCCTTGATGGAACAGATATCAGGCAGCTTGTAAAGCTGATTGACCAGCTGCTGTTCGGCAACCTCCTCACCGTCAAAGGTCACATGGATACGGGAATAAAGGCTTGATTCCGTCTCACTGACCACAAGGGAGGAAATGTTGAACTGTCTGCGGCGGAACATGCTGGTGACACGGTTCAGAACACCGAACTGGTTGCGTACAAGAACGGCAAGCACATAACGGTTCATCTCAGTCACCCACCTTTACAATGATATCATCCATAGAACCGCCGGGCGGCAGCATGGGAAGCACGAATTCATCCTTGTCGATCAGACAGTCAATGACATAGGGACCGTCATGTGAGAATGCGGTTTCAAGAGCACGATTTAGAGCTTCGGGGTTATCGACGCGCACGCCGTCTGCGCCGAAAGCTCTGGCAAGAGCGATGAAATCGGTCTTGCGGTCAAGGATGGTATTGGAATAATGCTTGTTGAAGAACAGGGTCTGCCACTGGCGGACCATGCCGAGCACGCCGTTATTGAGGATCAGAACGACCAGCGGAACGCCATAGGAGACAGCCGTTGCCATTTCCTGCAGGCACATACCGAAGCTGCCGTCACCTGTGATGAGAACCGTGCGTTCTCCCGTTCCGTAGGACGCACCGATGGCTGCGCCGATACCGAAGCCCATGGTACCAAGTCCGCCGGAAGAAATGAATCTGCGGCTGCATCTGAAATTCAGATTCTGTGCGGACCACATCTGATGCTGTCCGACATCCGTTGCCACAGGCGTATTGGCTCCGATGTATTTATTCACGGCAAGAATTGCATTGCGCGGGGTCATGCCGGTTCTGTGATCGGTATTTGCGTCTTCCTCTGCGCGGAATTCCGCGATGGTCTTCTGCCACTGGGGACGCTTGACCTCGTGAATCAGCGGAATGAGTTTTTTCAGGGTTTCCTTGACGTCACCGCGGAGACGATGGACAGCGGGAACAGTCTTTGCCAGTTCCGAACCGTCGATGTCGATATGGACGATCTTGGCTTTGGTCGCAAATTTTGCACGATTTCCGGTTACGCGGTCGTTGAAGCGTGCACCGAGGGCGATGATCAGATCAGCATGATGCATTGCCATGGAGGACGCATAGTGTCCGTGCATGCCTTGCATACCGAGGAAACGCGGGTGCTCGGTGGGGATACCGGAAAGACCCATCATGGAGCATCCGATAGGAGCATCCAGTTTCTCCGCCAGCGCAAGCATTTCGTCCTGTGCTTCGCCTGCGATCACACCTCCGCCGAAGTAAATATACGGCCGTTCTGCCGCGTTGATACATTCTGCAGCATCTGTGATACGGATCTCCTTTGCTGCCATTTTTTCATCAGGCTCAACGGGAGCTTCGGGCATATATTCGCATTTGGCAATCTGTCCATCCTTAGGG
>JAKSPR010000138.1 GCA_024404655.1 Clostridia bacterium
TGTTTCATCAAGGGAGGAGGTAGAGGACCATCTCAAACGCCGAAGTTCCTCTACCTCCTCCCCGGAAAGTGAAGATATAGGCGTAATACAGTATAAGCCCCACCACCACTCTCCTTGGCTCCGCGTCGAGTAGCCGGTTGTTTCTGCAAAAAACCAAAAAGAAATAGTCTGCTTTTCTGGTATCCCGATAATCCTATATGTAACTGGAATTTTGATGAATACACCCGGCGAGAATCGCCAGCCAAGGAAGGTTGGGGTGGGGTTAAGACGAGATTGGTTTCGCAGAATTTTTCTTGGGGAGGGGACAGGGAAACTTCGGCGCTTGAGATGGTTCGGGCATGTAAAGCATGCCGTGTCCTCTTCCCTTGCACATCGTGAAACACCAATTTTTTTGAAGAACCAAAAAAATGCTTGTTATGAGGGAAATTCTCATAACAAGCATTTTGGGTTTTGTAATTACAGAATCTTCAAAAGGTCAGCTATACCGTCAACAACGGCATCGGGGGTATCTTCCGGACCATGGGGAACCTGCTTTGTGCAGAAGCCCTGCATGACGCGGATGCTCTTCATACCGACGGATTTGGCGGGCAGTGTATCACGGTCGATACGGTCACCGATCATAACACATTCTTCCGGCTTGACGCCCTCGGTACTGACGATCTCCAATGCCAGACGGAACATGGCGGGATCGGGCTTCCAGAGGCCTACCCGGTCGGAAATGACAGCGGCGGAGAAATATTTGTAAACGCCCATTTCTTCCAGATACATGGGACACTCTTTGGGCTGATCGGCAATGATGCCCAGCTTATAGCGCTTTGACAGTGCTTCCAGCGTCTCCTTTGCACCGGGGAACAGCTGCTCTCTGCGGCGGTAGGTCTCATCGTAGTCGACCCAACCGTCGGGGGCGTTTTCCTCGGCGAGGATTTCTTCATAGTAGAAGCTGGAATGCTGCAGACCGCGCATCATGTGCTCCCAGAATTTCTCAACGGTGATATCGGATTCCGGATGATTTGCACGGATCTTCTTTACCGTTTCTCCGGCGCGGTAATAGTAGGAGGGACGTTCATCCCGCACGGTGTCACCGATATCGAAAAACAGCCACTTGACACCCTCAAAACACGGTAAACTCATGCCATCTTCTCCGAAAGCTGTGCACCGCCGAGAATATGGAAGTGCAGATGTTTGACAGACTGGCAGGCATCGTCGCCGCAGTTGGAAATGACGCGGTAACCGTTTGTGATACCGGCTTCCTTTGCGATCATCGGGATCTTTTCAAAGATCTTTGCGACAACGGCACTGTTGCTCTCATTGATTGCATCCACGCAGCAGATGTGTTCCTTGGGGATGACGAGGATATGAACGGGGGCCTGAGGATTGATATCCTTGAATGCAAACATATTGTCGTCTTCATAAACTTTGGTGGACGGGATCTCGCCCGCAATGATTTTACAGAATAAGCAGTCCATAATGGTTCTCCTTTTTGATTTTTCGTTTGATATTATTATACACGATTCCATCGGAAAAGGAAAGAGCTTTTCCGCAGAAAAATGAATATCCGGAAAATTTTGTTTTTGATGGAGTATATTATTATCTCTTTACTTTATCCAGAATCAGCACCCAGTCGCAGCCTTTGCCGCTGGATACAGGAGCAAAGGTCATTTTTCCTCGGGGCGGGATGACCGTGAAAACTTCCTCTTTTCCCGTGCGGGGGTCAAACCAGGAAGCTTTTGCTGCCTTTGCGTCTTCAAAGACATATTCCAGCGTAAAAGGAAGGCCGAGAGGTGTATAAGCATAGAGATAGCCATCCCCCTTTGCTGCAGTCACGCGGCCTGCGCCCTCATAAGACGTGCGGACACATTCATCTGCGGGTTCCAGGGAGAAATAGTCGCGGCTCATGCGCAGCGCTTTGACATAGTGTATCTGCTCAGCACCGGGGTGACAAAGGACCTGTTTGAAAGTAAAGGGGAAATAATCGCTTGGTTCTCGTGTCATGCTCCAGACGGAATGATTGCCGTAAGTATGACCGCAGGCTCCCGCCAGAACGTCGCGGTATGCGTTGAGACGGACATCCGCTGCATCCCAGAAATAGCCGATGGATGCGTCAAAGCAAGCCGGGTGATCTTCATACCGGGGCTCGGAATCGTAATACGGGCGGCCGGCTTTCCGCATTTCCAGCATGATTTTATCGCTGTCATAGCATTGCTCTGTACCGTGTCCTGTCTGGGCCGAGTGCATATCGATGTAATCCGCATCGGAAAGATACTGACAGGAAGTCTGACAGCCGCAGGGATGGAAGGTGATCAGGTGGGTATCTCCCGCCGCACGGATGCCTGCGGCCATTGCGTCAATGATTTTCCTATGCTTCTCTTCCAGCGGTCTGTCTCCGCCCAGCATCCATATAATGTTTTCTTTGTCCTTGTAACGGGCGGCAAGCCATGCGGCATAAACTCCGGCATTTTCGGTGGTGAAAACTTCCGGTCCTTCGCCCCACATTTTATTGAATTTATCGCCCCAGGTGGGCAGGAGCACCACAAACATGTGATGTGCTGCGGCGCAGTCGATGATATAGTCAAGATGTGCCCAGTAAGAATACTCTCCGCTCTCATCGGGCTGAAGAGGATCGGGAGTTCCGGTTTCATCGCAGAGGAAAGGTACGCGGCCGTAAGCATTGGGGGTGCGCAGGCCGTTGAACTCCGCAAGGGCAACGATCTGGGCGGCCTCAAAGCCCTGACGCTGCCGGGTTGCAAAATAGTGTTCCGCTTCCTCACGGGTCAGTTTATGGGCAAGCTCCCAGGCGGTATCGCCGAGGAGGAAAAACGGGGTGCCGTCCTCATAGGCAAGGTAAGTTCCTTTGGTCATCAGCTGTTTCATTGTGGTATCTGTCCTTTCAGGTGGTTTCGTTCTGAGCGGCTGCGGGCTGTTCCTCTGCGGTCTTGTCACAGAGGGCGATCAGCTCGCGTTCCGATGCGATTTCACAGGGATAGGGATAGGTACTTGCAATCTTTTCAAAATCGGCAAGGAGTTTTACGGCCTTATCTGCATCTTTTTCAAAAAGACATGCATAGGCGTACTCCGTGCGCAGAATAGAGGGATTGGTCTTCATGGCCTTGACAAATTTGACATGTGCGGGGGTATAAAGCTGTTTTACCAGCTCCGGACGATTTCCGGCAATCAGCGCGCAGAAGATGCGTTCGGACTGCAGTATTTCTCTATGAAGCCCGACGATGCCGGATTCAATGGAGAGATAATGTTCCATCAGAGTGTCGGCTTCCTCCAGCCGGAGCTCATCCATCAGTCGGCTGCAGCACAGGACACCGACAACGGCGGTCATGCTGTTCGTCATCTCCTCATCCGTGGGCGGCGGAGAGAACCATTCTGCGGGCATCTCTTTCAGCCGCTGTCCTCTGGCAGAGCGGGCGTTTGCTTCCATCTGCAGCCAGAAGCCGCGGCGGGAGGCTTGATTTTTATGGGCAGAAAGCGCATTATAGCCATCGTTGTCTACTGTGCCCAACCGCAGAGGAAGTCCGTTCATCAGCGCGATGGCAAGCCCGGTCAGTGCAAAGATCAGACAGCCCGCAGACAGAAAAACATGGGATGCGGTCACAGCAAACAGGATGAAAAAGACAATGGCAAGGAACAGATTGACAAAGGAACCACCGAGATTATAAAGTAAAACGGGGAAGTTCCCGTCCTCCCACGCAGGGGGTTCCATCAGGCACTGTCCGCCTGTCCCCGCAAGGGAGTAACGTTTGGTACGGATGTGTCCGTTTTCTTTTACCCACATGAGGTTCATGATGCGGAACGAGGAAAAACGATAGCCGGACAGCAGACCGAACAGCAGATGTCCTGCCTCATGGAGGATCAAATGGATGAGGATCGAAAGATACATCATCACAAACAGGCTGCCCACCAGCACAATCTGTACAGCCCGGGACCCCGTCTGATCTGCCAGTTTCTGCGAAAAATATCCCATCAGAAATCCGCATCCTGCGCCAAGAAGCACAAAAAACGCCATGGGAATATACTGACGGATACCGGATTTTTTCTTTTTCAATGCGGTATACTCCTTTTGTTTACAGTTCTTCTTTTCCGTCAAAGAAGTTAAGGAACCTCTTGATATGGGTGTCCCAGAATTCCCAGTTATGGGAGCCGGGATGTTCCTCATAGGTATAGGAGAACGGATTGCCTGGGATGGCTTCAAAGAACGCTTTTGTTTCGTGGGCGGAATCAAGCAGTGGATCGGAGGAACCGATGGCGTGATAGATCCGCGGTACGGGAAGACCCTCTTTCAGAATCTTCTCTGCGTTGCCGAAAGTATCTTCGGGGATGCCCTCAAGCTTCTTTCCGCTGTGCTGGAGGAAGAAATAGGGATCATCGGGCTTCGGGTCGGGATTCCACGGTTCATTGTGTGCGCCGGCGGATAAGCAGCCGATACAGCCAAAGTTCTCGGGCTTCGACAGACCGATCTTGAGGGAACCCTCACCGCCCATGGAAAGACCCGCAACAGCGTTGTCTTCTCTTTTGCAGGAAAGAGGGAAGATATTGCGCATCAGCTCCGGAAGTTCTTCGGAAACAAAGGTATAGTATTTCAGACCGTGTGTCATATCCGTATAACAGGAGAGGTGTACCGTGGGCATGATCACCGCGACCTTATGCTGATCTGCATAGCGTTCAAGGGAGGTGCGGCGGGTCCACATGGTCTCATCATCGCTCCAGCCGTGGAGAAGCCATACCGTGCGGAAGCCGTGCTCCGGCACCTCAGTCTGGGGCAGGAGAACCTCAACGGAAATATACATGCCGAGAACATTGGATAAAAGATGGGTGTGCATGAGTGCCATGGTTTCAGTTGTCTCCTTTCGCGGATTCTTTGGTGAAGGCAAGGAAAGACTGGATCTCCGCATCCCAGAACTCCCAGTTGTGATCGCCCGGCATCTCGCGGTAGGTGAGATCATAGCCTGTTGCGAACAGTGCGTCCTTCATGGAACGGCTGAGAGGCAGATAAACGTCGGAGGTTCCGCAGCTCATATAGAAGCGAGGCCGGACCGCATCCTTTCCGTGGATCGCCGCCTGGGCATAGAGATCGTTGATGCTGCCGATATATTCTTCCTCTGTGCCGTAGATATCATGATACAGGGCGATTTCCTCCGGCGGGAAATTGGGGTTGCGCATGTGGTCGAGCATATCGGGAGGAGAGGACAGTCCGCCGACACAAGCAAAACGGTCACCGAGCAGGATACCGCATTTCAGTGCGCCGTAAGCGCCCATGGAAAGACCGGCAACAAAGGTTTTCTCCCGTTTTTCCGTGATATGCGGGAAAAATCTGTGTACGATCTTCGGCAGTTCCTCTGTCAGATGGGTCCAGTATTTCAGACCGTATTTCATATCGGTATACCATGCAAGATGGGTATCCGGCATAATGACAGCGTAACCGTATTTCCCCGCATAGCGCTCAATGGAAGTCCAGCGCATCCATGAGGTATGGTCATAGCTCATACCGTGCAGAAGATAGAGAACCGGACATTCCTTCGGGGGCTGATGGGGGGCGGTTTCGGGCAGCAGGACGTTCATCTGCATCTGCATACCGAGAACGTCGGACTGGTAGCATACTTCAAGAAAAACCATAAATTGGGTCATTCCTTTCTTTTTTTCATCATGTTTCGGGTTCATTATACCATTCTATCGAAAAAATAGCAAGACATTTTCCATTTTTATGACCACGGCTTTCGCACAGCGAAAGTTTCCTTTTTTCCGCGTTGATTGAAAGATTTATCTTTCAATCTTACCGGGTGAAAAACGAACCGCCGCAGAACACAGGCTGCGGCGGTCGATACAATACAGATCAGTCGTCATTGGAAGCAAACGCATCGACAATTTTTGAAAGTGCTTTCAGTGCGCCCTTTTCCTTCTTGGTATATGTGGAAACGAAATCGAGTGAGCCCTTATTGACAAGGCTTGAAAAAATATCAGCAGTACCGAGATTGGTATAAATACGTCCGATATCATAAACACGGTTGGCAAGGGCAATATCCAGCATTTCCGTGGATTCCTCATCGCGGGTATATTTTCGTTCCAGTGCGACCTCGTAATATGCGGGGGTCACATTGATGTTCGACTGGATAGCCATGGCCTCCAGAACCGCAGCATTGATCTCAGGATTTGCTCCGACATTCGGGATGACGACTGTGGATGCGTTATTCTCACAGTAAGTATAATATTCCTTCTGTGCTTCATCATATTTCGGAATCGGGAGAACACCAAAGGATGTTTCCATCGCACGGAGGTTGATAATATAGGAAAGCACCTCACCATAGAACAAAGCGCGGTCTTCCATGAAGATTGTTTTGCCGACGTTATAATCGGTGGGCTGATAACAGGGATTGTTCTCTTTTACGATTCCGACAACCTGACGGAGTACATCTGTTGCCTTTTCGGTATCAGTGGTGAGATATGGTGTACCCTCTGCATCCAGTTCCACATACTTCATTGCGGAACCATAGAAGAAGGTATTCGGGCCTGCTCCGGTCGTGACATAACCATAGCGATCCTTTTCGGTAAAAGTTCCGTCGCCGTCGATATCCGCAGTAATATTGCGGCACATGGAACCAAACATTTCAATGGTCCATTTACCATCACGGACAAGCTGATAAGGTTCCTCAATATCTGCATCAGCAATCAGTTTTTTATTGAAGAGAAGAATGTATGTGACATCATTATCAAGGATATTGATATCGCCCATCATGAAATAAACCTTACCGCCGATTGTCAGATTGGCAGTACCCTGGTCCCACCACGGTGCAGAGAGGTTGATTTCCTTAAAATCAAGGAAGTTGCGCAGGACACCGGCCTGGGCAAGAGACCCGCCGCCCGCCAGATTCGGGAAAGCCAGACGGATGGAATCGTCTCCTGCGGTAACTGCCTTTTTGACAGCGGAGTTGACGTCTCCCTGTGCCGAAAGGGTGATTTTGCAGTTGAAACGCTCATTGACTGCGAGATTGCGCATGTAGACTGCATCCTCAATAACGTCTCCTGTCGCTTCCTCGATGTAGATCTCATCTTCCGAACTGCCGACGCCAGACTGCGCGGCAATAACAAATTCTCCGCCGCCGAGATCAGATACGGGTATTTCCTGGAAGGCCGCCCGTGCCGCAGCAAACGGGTCCACCGTTTCCTCTCCCGCTGTCTGCGATGCGGCAGCAGTACCCCCTTCCTCTGTCATCGGTTTCCCGGTCTCTGTATCTCCGCAGGAGAGCAGCGTCTCGCCGGCAAGGAGCAATGCCAGCAGCATCGCTGCGGTACGTATCGTCTGCTTCATACTTGATTCCTCCGCTTGAATAGTATTTCATCTTTTGCGC
>JAKSPR010000139.1 GCA_024404655.1 Clostridia bacterium
TTCATATATAGATACCGCAGCGTTCGCCGTGCGAAGGCTTCCTTTCTTTTTGATAACATGCACCTCACGGGCCTTTTGGGGGCTGTGAGGTGCGGGTGATATTGGAAAAATAATCAGAGATTCTTCTGCCAGTCACAGACGATCTTTTCAAAAGCTCTTAAGTGACCTTCGTCAACGGAACCGTCCGCGCAAAGATTGGGACAGATATAGCCGCCCTCTTCAAACTCATTCCAAGCAAAGACATGGATGTGATCTGTGACCACTGCGTCCTTATTGGCTCTGATCCATTCTGCAAAGCGTCTGCCGCCCGCAAGGAATTCCTCCTCGGACGCCTGCGGCGCATAGTCAGCTGCCGGATAGCCGCACCACGGGACGGGGGAATCAATGCGGGGTGAAGGATCCCAGCCCATGGTGAAATGGGGGAGAATCTTTACACCGTACTGCTTTCGGTTCTCATTGGTCCACAGATCCCGGTCAATGAGGGCTGCATAATCCTTTGATCTGGTACTGGGGCATGCATAGTCACATACACCGTCAACAAGAGAATAGTCTCCATTTTCGCTTAAAACACCGCTGTCATGGAAGACGATATAAGGATCGGCAGTTCCGAAATCTGCCGGAAAACGGCGCAGACGCTGGATGAAATCCATACGGTATCCGCCGAACAGACAGACGAGCGGTCTTCCGTCCACGGTCTCGTAATACGGCTGCTTCATCGCTTCTGCCAGTTTGGCAAAATCGGATTCGGAGTAGATATGCGGACAGATCAGGACAGCGCACATCCCGATTTTATCACGGAGCGTGCTCTGTGCATGGAGGTGCCGGGCATGATTGAGTTCCCACAGAAACGGCTCGACAGAACCCTTTGCAATGTTTTCTTCGGTATCCGTCAGGTGGTCTTCGGTATACCATGCGTAGGCAAAATAGTCGATTCCCGCACTGATGGCATAGGTAAGTTCGCGGTCGAACTCTTCCTGGGTCTTTAAGTGAAAACTGACAGTGCCGTCTGCGGCAAGGTCAGCGTAATACGGTACCCGTGCGCGGTACTTCGGCTGACTCTCCACACGGGAAGCGTGGGTGCCGAAATAAGTATTCATAGGCTGGGAATTATCCCAGTTGATGACGCCGATTCTATAGGGTCTGTCCATGATAATAATACCTCAATCCTTGACGAAATATTCTGAATGGAGGATGAGCACATCACTCTACATAATTTGCCCGGACATCCTCGTAGACACGGTCGAGGATCTTCTGTGAACCCGTGACCACTTTTTTGAAATAGGATGCCGCATCCCGGTTCTTGCTGCCGACAGTATTGAAAATCAGATAGGAAAGATCGTTGCCGTTTCCGTAAACCCAGTTGAAATCATAGACAAGGGAGTTCCGGATCAGTTTGAACATTTCCTGCGATTCGCTGTCACGCAGCAGTTTGTTTTCATAGACGACCTCATAAAGAGCCGGAACAACCAGTCTGTAGGATTCATAGGACAGCGCTTCCAGGATCACGCCCTCAAACTCCGGATCCGTCATATCTGCCGGGAGAAGCATCATCTGAGAGCTTGCCATGGAATGATAGCCGTCCTGTGCTTCATCATACTTGGGAAGCGGCACAATACCGAATTCAAAGGTGACATCGCGCAGCAGCGGCAGACGGGTCGTCTGCGTGTGCATCATCATGCCTTTTCCGTCATGGAACATATCCGTACAGGACACATCGCCTGTACTGCCTGCATAATATGTGTGATCGTTCCAGACAAGGTCATAGTATTTGTCAATGACGCTCTGCAGCTTGTCGTTCATCATGTTTTCCAGTGTCGGGTGCCCTGCCTGATCAAACGAAGCCATCGTCATGCCGTTTGCATGAATGATGCGTGTATGGGTGGAACCGTTCTGATCCGCAATGTATCCGAAGATATCCTCGGAATCAGATTTGGTGTTGCCGTTCACGTCCTTACCGACCAGTTTCGTGATGGATGCCAGATAGTCCCAGGTCCATGTTCCGTCCTTGACCTTCTCGTACGGATACGGAATGTCATATTCATCCATGATCTGCTTGTTGAAATAGATAACGTCGTAATAGGAGAAGATCAGATCACTCACCTCGGTCAGAAGAACGTCATTGATCGAAAGATTCTGACGAATGGTCTGATTCCACCAGGGCTGTGACAGATCGACTACCGGGAGATCATTATAATCGTAAAGGAGGCTGTCTGAAATCGCCGCATTGAAGCCGCTGTACATGTGGTTGATGCAGAGCTGATAACTCTGGTCCCCGGCCATAACCGCGTTGCGGAATGCAATATCTGCTTATCCCAGTCACCGCCCTTATCGTCATAGACGATTCTGCAGTTATAACGATCCATGACACTGCTGTTCCGGCGGAAAACTGCATCATTCAGAACATCTCCGTTTTCCGATGCCGCATCATAGGGCCATGTCGGACCAAGCTGTTCTGCAGAGTAGACGATGGAAAAGGTTTTGCCTCCGAAATCATGATCACCAATGACCTGAAAATAGTCCTCTTCCGATTCCTCGGTTATTACCGGATCAGGGCCTGCACTGGCGGGGACTGTTTCCTTTGTCTGCTGCTCCGTGTTGTCCCCGCAGGATGCTGCAAGCGTCGCGGCAGCTAATAATATGGGAATCCAGAGGTATCGTTTCATTGTGGGAATCTCCTTTTTCTCTTAATTAATATCCTGTTTCTGTGAATATTTCCGCTCTCTGCGGATCAGAATGATACCCCACACCGAGGAAACCATGGTCAGGACCTCATTGATCACGCTCATATCGGAACCGCAGGATATACCGTAGCTCAGCATGCAGCCGGATATCGGGAACGCAAGGATGCGGGACAGGTCGGGATTGCCGCGCCAGAAGCTGAAAATGGAAATTGCAGAAGCAAGTGCCGGCAGAATGCTGGACGGACCCTTCCATGTAACGGCAGCCGATGCAGCTCCGCACAGAAGGAAGATGATAAGAAAACGGTGCTTTCTGTTGTTATCTTCACTCTGTTTCAGAAACACCAGTTCTCTCACGATAGCAATGATGGCGATGCACATACCGGTATAGGCATGCATGAAAAAGTAGTGAATTGCCCAGAGCACATCGGAAATCAGCTTGCATGCGATCAGACTGCTGCCGGATTTCTGCTGATATATAATAATATTCGCTATGATGCCCAGGGCACCGAAAAGCAGTGCGGCCATGATAAAAACAAAGGACCTTCTTTCTTTTGTCAGGTTTCATATCTTCTCCTTGATTTTATCAGAAATCCGAGGAAAAATCAAGACAGGATTAAAAATGTTTTCAATTTTCATTCTATCTCGGATACTTCAGATAGCATGATATGTAAATAAGGAAGGACGCCTTACAACCCCCAAATGTACGCAGAAACTGATTACTCGCTCATGAAATGTGCAGCAGGGGTTGACAAACGCTCATGTTTTGTGTAAACTGAAGCGAAAGAATTAACGAAAAACAGTTTCAGCAAAAACAGCAAAAGAAAACACAGCATCAAACCGTTTGTTCAGAGATAAGGTGAACTGTCTTTAAGGAATGGGGTGGACCTTTGGCAAACTTCTATATCGCTGATCTGCATATTGGTCATGCAAATATCGTACGTTTTGACGGCAGACCGTTTGCAGATGTAAACGAGATGAATCATAAGATTATAGATAACTGGAACGCAAGAGTCCGTACAGATGATACGGTATATATCCTCGGTGATTTCATCTGGGCAAGGGAAAGTGACTGGCCATTCTTTGTCGGTCCTCTTGCAGGCAAAAAGATACTGATTCGAGGCAATCATGATCCCCGCCAGTTTGACAGTGCAGCAAAGCACATGTTTGAAGAAATTACGAATCTGAAAGAAATCAAGGACGACGGCAGACATGTTGTGATGTGTCATTACCCGATGCCGTTTTTTCGTGGCAGTTTTGATCCGACAGCGTTCATGCTCTATGGGCATGTGCACCAGACACTCGAATACGAGTATCTTCTGAAGCTCAGAAAAGAAATCAAGGCAAATGCCTCCGGGTCCGGTACGCCGAGCGGTAATTTTATCAATGTCGGCTGTATGATGCCCTATATGGACTATACGCCGAGAACACTGGACGAAATTATTGATGGTGACCGCAGTCTTTACGGCTGGCAGAATTGATTTTTCTGCTGACAGCATTTTCTGATATTCAGTCACATAGCTCCGGTGAATGATCAGAAACCGGCGGATACAGGCAGCATTCAGAGATTCTGTCTTTTTCCTGAAACAAATTGACATTTCAGTTCAAATGTGCTATACTTCTCAGCATCAACAATAAGCTTTTCCAAACAAACAGATCAGAAAGGATTTCCCAACATGAAAACCAGTCGTCTTCTTGCGTCCCTTCTTCTCCTCGCACTGGCTGCCTCCATGGCTGCCTGCGGTAAAGAGGCGCAGCCCTCAAGTCAAACCACTGCTGATACCGTATCGGAGACCCTCGCTCCAACGGGGCCCTGTCAGTATCCTGACACGATCCCTGCGGACGTACACTATGACAATTCGGAATTCCGTATCGGATACGCAAATGCCTGGGAGATCAATGAATGTGCATATACGCTTGATGAGGCAGAAGGCGAAATCGTCAATGAAGCGATCTATCAGCGGAACCTGCAGACAGAAGAAAAGCTGGGTATCCGTATCACCGGGGAGCAGCTGTGCAAAAGCTGGCTGGATACAGCATCAACGCTGCAGAAACAGGTGCAGGCCGGTGACTGCCCTTATGACGCTGTCATGGCAAGCGAGGTCCAGCTTTTCCGCGCTTCACTGAACAATCTTCTGATCGATATGCGTGATATCGTAAGTATTGATTTCACTCATACCTGGTGGGATACCGAAGCGCTCAACATGTATTCCCTGAATGCAGGAAACCGATATCTTTTCAGCGGAGCGATCAACTATCTTGACGACTATTCCCAGGACTGCTTATTGTTCAATAAGAAACTGTGCCGCGAATATGACCTTGAGGAACCCTATCAGCTTGTCAGAGACGGAAAATGGACCTTTGATAAGATGATGGAATACATCACCAGATTCGGCATTGATCTCAACGGTGACGGCAAAATGAACGAAAATGATCTTTACGGTTATATCGGCAATACCGGCGCGCTCAACAGTGTCCTCTATGCTGCAGGAGAAAATGTGATCCGTGTGGACAAAAAAGGTGAGGTCTCGCTGAATACTTCTGACCGTATGCAGACAGTGCTTGCTGCCTGTGTGGATCGCCTGCTTGACAGCAACAATTCTGCAGTCTGTATCATTGAGCGCAAACTCGGTTATGATCGTGCAGGTAAGATCTTCCCGGAAGGTCATGCACTCTTTCTTGGCAATACTTTCGTTGGAGAAGTTTCCGACATGCGCCTTCTGATGGAGGACGATTTCGGCATCATTCCGTATCCGAAGTACGATGAGGCTCAGCAGAACTATTACAGTGCGCTGAACATTGTATACGGTACGGTCGTGTCGGTACCCCTGACGAATGCGGATCCGCAAAAGACCGGTTGGATCCTCGATCTTATGGGTTATTACTCTGTTGATACCGTACTGCCGACTGTCATCGAAAAACATATCAAGACGAAATCCATGCGTGATGAAGAATCCGTGGAGATGCTGAACCTGATCATCGGGAACAAATTCTTTGATATCGGCGGCTGGGGAAGTTCAATTTACGATCAGATGATGAAGATGTGCGAAAGCGGAAACAATACCTATGCATCTCTTGCTGAAAAATATCAGAATATCACGCAGAACGAATTTGGTATTGTTGCGGAACAGTATGATTTCGGTAAATGATCGGGATGGAAATGGCATCATTCCATCCGTATCGGATCTCGTCAGCACCCCGACAAATAATGTATTGTTTCGTACCGGTACTGAAAGAATTTGATGCCGGTTCAGGATACCGCGCGGGAATCCGGGCTTCTCGATGATACTGTATTCAACAGAATACTTGAGCGAAAACAAGTTTTCCTGAAGTACTGCAAAAAGCCCCTGCCTCTTTCGCCAGGGGAGGATATCACAAATAATCACTAATCCAAAAAGGAGATCCTTCGTCCGAAAGACGTTGTCATCTTCCAAGGAAAGAAATGTCTTGTTAAGGGAGTGCAGAACCACGGAACTTATGTCAGCCTCGAAGGCGGATTATCTGTAGCAATTCACAAAGTACAAATTTTCAAGCACACTAATGCTTGGAGCAAAATATAGAAAGGAGACGGCATTCATCCCCAATCTATAGAGGATGGGGTGTCCTGCCTAATTTTTGATGAATCAATTCATAACGCAGGAAGAACTGAAAAAACTTGAGGATGCCAAAACATGGTTCCGCGCTGCAAAATATGGCATGATGATGCACTGGGGTCTCTATGCACTGACTGCAGGCGAATGGAAAGGAGTACGGGATACGGAGCACCACAGCGAATGGATTCAGTACTGTCAGAAGATTCCATGTGCAGAATACCATCAGCTCGCCAAATGCTTCAATCCCATCCTGTTTGACGCAGATGAATATGTCCGCCTTGCCATCGACGCCGGAATGCGGTACATGGTCGTTACAGCCAAGCACCATGACGGCTTTGCCATGTATCATTCCAAAGTCAGTTCTTTCAATGTAGTTGATGCAACCCCTTTTCATCGGGATGTGATCGGCGAGCTTGCCAACGCCTGTGCAAAACATGGACTGAAATTCGGGCTTTACTATTCTCAGGACCTCGACTGGTCGGAACGGAACGGCGGAAGAAAATGCGGCAATACATGGGATTTCCCAGCGGAGGGCTATAACTATGCCGAATGTTTTGAAAACAAGATTATGCCGCAGGTAGAGGAAATCCTCACACAGTACGGTGATCTCTGCTGCATCTGGTTCGATATGCCCCTGAACATTGCGCCGGAACAGACGGGCAAGCTTTACCGTCTTGTCAAGCATCTTCAGCCCGCGTGTCTCGTCAATTCCCGCATCGGCAACGGCTATGGTGATTACACCTCCACACACGACAATGAGATTCCTGACGATAACAAAGGTGAACTGCTTTATGAATCCCCTGCCACGGTCAATGACACCTGGGGATTCAAGTATTATGATAACAACTGGAAAAACCCGATGCGTATCCGTGAAATACGGGAATACCTGAACGAACGTGGTATCAACTACCTTCTGAACGTAGGGCCTGATGCCCTCGGCAGAATTCCTGTTCCCACAAAGGAAATACTTCTTGCTGCGCATCCGGTAAAGCGGTAATATTAATGCTGTGGATTCCGTGTACTGTTTGAAGGAATACCTGTCTAAAATCGATGTTTCGGGTTCAACCCGACTGACAGAATT